>JAUYOW010000001.1 GCA_030697825.1 Gemmatimonadales bacterium
GGCGGCGACGACGAGGGCGGCAAAGACGAGGGCGGTGGAGACGAGGAAGGTGGAGCCGTTCCTCCGACCTGGGCCGCGGCGATGAAGGTGGCGAAGAAGGCAGCCGGCGGGAAGCTGGATACGGACGAGGGCGGCGACACCGGTACCGGGCTCACCGCGGGCAAGGGCATCCCCACCTGGGGCTACATCGCGGGCGGAATCGCCCTGCTCGCGGTGATCGGGGTGCTCGCCACGCGCAAGGGCGGCAAGGGTGCCGCGCCCAGCTACGGCCCGCCGCCGGCTCCGTACTACCCGCCCCCGGGGAGGTAGCGCCCGTGGCTGTCTTCATCCCGTCGAGCGGCCTGGGCTTCGTCCCGTGGGGCGCGTCGGACCCGTGCGCCAAGCAAAAGGCAGCGTACAAGAAGGCGCGGGATTACACCTGGACGAAGACCATTCTCACGAAAGCACGCGCGGACGCGCACAAAGCGTGGTTGGCGCGTGGCAAAGAGTACAAGGCTTGCAAGGCGGGCAAGGGCATCGGCACGTTTGCGCCCGGCTACCCGCCCGAGAAGATGTGGCTGCTCCCGTTCAACAAGCGGAAGCTCAGCCCCGCTGGGCTACTGGGCGCAGCAGAGGGGCTCCTTGCTGTCATGCAGGGAGCGCGGCCGGTCAGCATGGGACTTCCCGAGTGGGAAAAGCGGGCCTCCATCCGGGGTGGAATCAAGGCACTCCAGGTGATCGGGGCCCAGCCCTGGGCCGGGCGCACTTCCGCGGACGGCATCACGTCCGGGTGGATCAACCTGTCAGCGAACGAGAAGCTGCTTCTCAAGACGGCCCTGGGGAAGAAAGGTACGCTGGACAAGGCGTACAAGCTGATCCAAAAAGAGGTCGCAAAGCACGGGAAGTCGCTCAGCAAGGCGGCGTGGGGCTTCCGCGGCATGTACATGCTCACGGATGTGAAGACCGCGGGCAAGATCGAAAGCACGGCCGGCTCGGTTGTAATGGCCATCCCCCTCGTCGGGTGGGCGATCAGTGCCGCGGTCGCGGTCAAGACCGGGATAACCTCGGTGGTCGCGACGAATACCCTGGTGATGATGACCAAGTTCGCCCAGGAAGGCATCGCGGCCTGCCGCGGCGATGCGAAGTGCATGCCGCGCGATCCCGCGCAACCGGGAGCCCCCAGGCAACCGGGCGGCTCGGCGCCGCGAGGTAACATGCCGGCTCCGCGCGGCGGCGGGGCTTCGGTTCCTTCCCCCGCGCCCGGGGGGCCGGCGTCTCTTCCGTGGATCCCCTGGGCGCTCGGCGGAGTGGCCGTCGTGGGGATCCTGGTCTACTTGTCACGACGAGGTGCAGCATGATGACGGCACTTGGGTGGGCGGTTTCCGCCGGGGTTCACCAGCAGCGCGACGCGCTCGACATGGCTTCGTGGGCGTTCTCGCTGGGCTCCCAGGAGGCGAAGGCCGCGGGCAAGTCCCAGCTCGCGATGGAGTACGGGCTGCGCGTGAAACGGGTCTACACGATGTACGCGAAGCTGACGATCCCGCAAATCTTCAAGGCCACGGCGGATTACCTGGCAGCGGGTGCACCTCAGATGGCGGCGCGGGTCCGCAAGATGGCCTACGACTACGCGGTGAAGTACGAGGGCTGGCAGCAGAAGGTCGCGACCGGGGCCAAGGCGATGACCTCCGCGCTCGTGCCTGTTCTCCCGGCTTCCATGGTGCCCTCTGCGGATCCCACGGCCTTGACCGGGGGAGAAGAGCCGTTCTACAAGCAAGGCTGGTTCCTCCCCGCCGCGGTCCTGGGCGGGGTGGTCGTCCTCGGTGCAATCCTCCTCCTCGGCAGCAAGAAGAAGTAGATGACCCCGTACGGCTGGGACCCCCTCGACTACCTCGCGCGGAGCAAGCACACTGGAGCGATCCAGCGGGCTGCCGCGGCGGAGATCGCCCAGGCGTACGGGGGGAGCTGGCTTTCCAGCTACAACGCCGAGACCATCTCCTCGATGATGTTCCAGTCGCCGACGACGGACGAGCAGGCGTACTTCAAGGTGGCCTACTGGCTCGCCCGCGCAGCCCGGGTACTACGCAGCCGTACCCTCGCCGCCAAGGCGCATGGCTACACGATCAAGGGCGCGCTCCCGGGGACAGGATTCTTCACGAGCGGCATGGCCGAGATCCTCCGGGACGGGGCGCTGGCTCTGCGCAGCAGTGCTGGGTCCCAGGTGTCCAGCGCCTCGGTGAAAGCAATCCTCGCCGCGCTCGGCGAGATTGCGACCCCGGGTGCGATCCAGTCCGCGCGCAAGATCGAGGCGGACAAGCACGTGATTGCGCGCACCACGGAGAAGACCGTCGCCGACGTGAAGAACCTGGTCCCGGACATCCCGCGCCCGGACCTGTGGTGGGCAGAGAACAAGGTCAAGGTCTACGTGGCCGGCGGCGCGCTCGCCCTGCTCCTCCTGGTCCTGGCGTTCCGCGGCGGGGGCAAGACCACCGTGGTCATGGCGCCCCCGGTGAAGGCCAACCCGCGGCGGAACGGGGTGTTCCAGGACGCAACGACGATCGTCCGCCGCCACGGGAAGCGCGTGTACGACGCGGCGACGGGGCAGGTGGCGATTGACTGGCTGGCCAAGCGCCCGGAGTTGCTCGCGGCGATCAGTGCTGCGGGGCCCCAAGGGCGCACGATTGCAACCGTGATCGGGCTGCGCAGCCTGGTGAAAAACCCGCGTCGGAGGAACCGTTGATGACGATGCTGGCCCGGGGGAACAAGGGCGGGACGGTGATCCCGCTGGAGCGGGGCAAGGCGGCGTTCTCCGACTGGCACTGGGGCCTGCCCGCGACGCGCATGTTCGAGTGGCCGGACCCGGACTACCCGGACCACCTGGTCGAGTGCGGACGCCTGGTCGAGCTGCGCGTGCGCATGCCCGGGCAACGGCGCAGCACGTCCATCGCGCTCGCCGAGAAGGAAGCGCAGCAGTCCCACCTGTGCTTCGACCTCGATCACCCGGCCCAGCGGCTCTACATTTGCTCCTCGCCCGCGGTACGCGCGGAGAGCAGGGCGCGCTTCTGGACGGGAAGTGACATGGCAACCTGGGATCTCGGGGACCTGGCCGCCGCGGTCGGGGGCCGACAGGCCACGGACGATTACCCCCCGGTGAAGGTGAGGCCGATCGGCATCCTGTCAAAAGTCCTCTACGCGACCTCCAAGAAGGGGGATGGCCCCTCGATCTACGTGCACACCATGGGCGAGGAGGGGGGGCTGCCCCCCGCGCTCGCCGTGGACAGCCGTGGGCGCTTTTGGATCGCGGGCGGTTCCTACACCTGCCCGTCGCCTGGCATCACACAGTAGTCGGCGTTCAACGCCACGGTAGCTACCGCTGTTCCGCCTCGTCACCGGCCGGGGGCCGCATCGCGCCGAGCCGCTCCGCGCTGACGTAGCCTTCGATCCAGTCCTTCAGGGCTACGCGCGCGAGGTCGGACGCGCTGATGTACTCGCGCCGGCGATCGGTTTCCGCGTGCGCGATGATGCGCAGCTTTTCCCAGGTGGACTTGTGCAACCAGAGCCGGAACAGGTGGTGCGTGTCCTTGCGGGGGAGGGTCACAGGAGACTCCGAGAACAGGGGACACGTACCACGGTAGCACTCTGCGTAGCAACCCGTTTCCCCTGCCTGGCTTGCCCCCAGGCTTCGCCGGTGGAAAGGTGGGCCTGTTCACATCGCTTCCCCTGATCGGAGGTCCACGTGGCCCGTCGTATGTACCGTCGTACCAAGCGCAACCCGATGCCCCTCACGGGCGCGATCTTCGTTCGCAACCCGCGGCGCCGGAAGGTGTCGAAGCGTCGCAACGGGCTCTCCCTGCGTACGAACCGCATGTCGTCGAAGATGCGCCAGGTGAAGAAGGCCTGGTACAAGTCGCACGGCGGTCGGAAGGTCTCCGCGGCGGCAGCCAAGACGCGCCGGTCGGCCTGGAAGACCTACGTGAAGGGCGGCGGCGCGGGACAGGCGGCGTTCGGCGCGAAGCGGTCGAAGCGCCACAGCGCGTTCGGCCGGGCGACGGCGATCAAGGCCAACCCGCGCAGGAAGGCGCGCAGCGCAGCGCAGCAGGCCGCGACGGCAAAGATGCTCGCGGCGAACCGCCGCAGGTCCGGGGCGCGCAAGCTCGGCAAGACCCGCAAGCACTACGGGACCTCGCTCGGCGTCGTGTCCCGCGCATCCCTCCGCACGAACCGCGGGCACAGGAAGAGCCGCTCGTACAGGCGCAACCCGGGCACGGCACTCGCTGTGATCCCCGGCGTGTCGCAGGTGACGGCGCTCCTCGACAAGTTCGCGATCACGAAGCCCCTCGCCACGGCACTCCCCGTCGCGCTCCTCGCGCTCGGCGGTGCCTACGTGAACGGCAAGTTCATCGCACCCCGGGTGGCGAAGTACATGCCGGCCATGCTCGCGCCCTTCTCGGGCTCGGTCACGGGCCTCACGGTCGGCCTGGTGGCGGGCCTCGCAGGGCGGTTCGTCCCCGCGAAGGTCGCCGGGATCCTCAACCTCGTGGCCTCGGCTTCCGTGCTCGCGGGCGTCCTCGCGGACCTCACGAACTTCGCGAAGAAGCAGGGCTTCCTCTCCGGTGACTTCGACGGCGATTTCGACGGCGACTTCGACGGCGACTTCGACGGTCTCTCGGTGGACGGGTTCGGGGACGGCGGAGCCTATGAGATCGCGGGCGTGGAACTCGGCGCGATCTCCGCGGCCTACGGCGACGCCGAGATGGCGGATGCCTACTACTCCGGCTCCGACCTCGACGCGATCGAGGGAGACGCGGCGCTCAGCGGCGTCCAGGCCTGGTTCGGCACGTTCGGCGCGCCCGCGAAGCGCGCGTCCGGGCCGAAGCGGTTGACCTCGAAGCACGCGGGCAAGCCCGGGCACAAGTGGGGCTGGATCATCAAGCTCGTCGGGTTCTCCAACTTCCAGAAGATCGTGGCCCTGCCGCCCAAGCAGCGGACGGCAACCATCAAGGCCCTCCGCGAGCAGGCGGTCGCCAGCCTGCCCCAGCTCATCAAGGGCCAGGACGGCGCGATCGTGGCGGCCGCGTCCCCGGCCAACGCGGCCGAGATGTCCGGCTACGGCGCGCTCATGTACGCCGGGAACGGCTTCTGATCCCCCAGGGGCGTGAATAACGCCCCGTCTCTTCCCCCCAGGCCCAGTCCAACTTCTTCACAGCGGAGTCTCCCATGTACGGCAACTATGGTGTCCCCGGCGTCCCCCTCCTCCCCCCGGATACGGGCCGCGAGTTCCCCCTGGAGCAGCCCAAGAACCTGTTCCGGTACGGAGAGCAGGCCATCTGGTCGAGCCAGTTGCACATCGGCGCGGCCGTCATCGCGAACACCACGTCGCGGCTCTTCACGACTCCGCTGGGCCAGGTCGGCCAGGGCTTCGTCGCGGCGCTCAGCATCGCAGAGACGAACCTGAAGGAAGGCGGGCGTGTCCCGAGCGGCGTCGCGTACGACGTGTTCGGCCTCGCGTGCAACATCATCCAGTCCGACGGCACCGCCGACGCGGCCGGCGATGACCTCGACGTGCCGGTCAACGCGGCGATCGACATGAACAACCTCGTGAACGTCGTCAACAACGGCGTCCTGAGCTGGGACTTCACGCAGACCCAGGTCGACATCGCGCCCATCGTGCTCATCGGCGCAGGCGGCGGCGCCTACGGGTGCATCGCGGCCCAGGACGATGCGAACAGCACGAACGGGAATGCCAACAACGGCAACGGTTCCATCTGGTTGTACCGCAAGCACCCGGTGGCCCTGCCCGGCAACTCGACCTTCGCGATCGTCCTCCGGTACGGGTCCCGCACCGAGGACATCACGACGAACTCGATCGTCATCAAGGTGACGCTGCTCGGGTACTACAAGAACGTCATCGAGATCGGGTAGCCGATCCAACCCGGGCGCCCCGCGAGGGGCGCCACCCCTTCCCCCCAGGCCCAGTCCTTCCACGCAATCTACGGAGTGCCCCATGTATTACGGCGTCCCCGGTGTCCCCCTCCTCCCGCCCGACGCGGGAATGACTGTTCCGCTGGAGCAGCCGAAGAACCTGTTCCGCTACGGTGAGCAGACGATCTGGTCCGCGCAGATGCACATCGGCGGCGCGGTCATCGCGAACGGCACCTTCCGCCTGTTCACCACGCCTCTCGGGCAGGTCGGCCAGGGCTTCACGCGGGCCATGTCCATCGCGGAGACCAACCTCAAGGAAGGCGGGCGCGTTCCCTCCGGCGTGGCCTACGACGTGTTCGGCCTCGCGGTCCAGCACATCCAGGCCGACGGCGTCGCGGATGCCGCGGGTGTCGACCTCGACGTGCCGATCAACACCGCGGCGGACATGGGCAACCTCGTCAACGTGCTGAACAACGGCGTGCTCTCGTGGGACTTCACGCAGACCCAGGTCGACATCGCCCCGATGCACCTCGTCGGCTCGGGCGGCGGCGTGTACGGCTCCCTGGCTGCGACGACCACCGCGGGCGGCGCGCTCACCACGTTCGGCCACCACAACAACGGCAACGGAGCCATGTGGCTCTATCGCAAGCACCCCGTCGCGCTCCCGGGCAACAGCACCTTCGCGATCGTCCTCCGGTACGGGTCCCGCGCGGAGGACGTGGTCACCAACTCGATCGTCGAGAAGGTCATCCTCCTGGGCTACTACAAGAACGTCATCGAGATCGGGTAGCGCCGGGCTACCGGCCAAGCGCCGGTTTTCACCAGCAGAGAGGGTCCCGCCGCCGGGGCCCTCTCGTCGTTTTCGTCACAGAGTTGCGTGGCGTTCTCCTATTTTGCCAGGGATGACCTGGGAAAACTGGGGGCGCAGCGGGCCCGGGCGCAAGCACGCCCGCTGGGACCCGTAGCACTCGATTTAGGGGTGCTGGCTTCCCAGCCGCCCCCGCACGCCCTACGGTGAAGGCGTACCGCGCGGAGTCCCCATGCACGACCCTCGTTACCCCGGCTACGGCGTCCCTTCCCAGGCATACCCCGGGAGCGGGGGGCCGGGAGCGTTCCCGTACGGGGCCGATCCGGGGAGCCCGCGCCCGGCCGTGGTGCAGATGCCGAGGGCACACGAGATGGGTGGACAAGGCCAGATCCCCTGGGTGAGGTATCCCTTCTACCCCACGGCGCCGTTCTACTCGACGGACCCCAACGTCGGGTACCAGACCCGGTTCTACAGCGGCGGGATCATCGGCACGGACGCGGACTACGTGGTGAACACAGAGGCGATCCGCACCGTCCAGTTCGACATCCCGTGCCGGCTCATCGGGTTCACCGGCGCGGTCATGGACACCGCGGGCGCAGGCTTCCCGGTCGGACACGATCGCCGCGACTTCGTGCTGTTCCGGCTGGAGTACACCAACGGCGACCGGCTGCACACCGCGGCCCGTCTCGGCTCGGAAGTGCTCGGGTCCATGGAGCGCCCGGGGGAAATCGGCGGCACGGGCTGGACGATCGACCAGGGGGCCTCCGTGGTCCTCGGCATCACCCCGCTCCGCACGAACCTCCGCTGCGACATCACCCTGATCTGCCTCGAAATGCGAGGGGCCCGGAACTTCTCCGGCCGCTGATCGACAGGAGGTTCGACCGTGTACTTTGACAGGCCGGTACCCCCGTTCGACCGGGACCTGCTGGAGAAGACCGATTCTCCGTGCTGGATCGGCGACCGGATGCCGCTCGGCTGGACACCCGGGGCGGGCGCAGAGGTGGCCTCGTTCCGCACCGCGGTGTGGGGGACGCCCCTGTTCGACTTGCGCCCGGATCTCCGGGCCAAGGACGGCCGTCTCTCGCGGGGGACCCCGGTGTGGCGCGCGGGCGGGCGCGGCAGCGGGGGCCACCTCTGGATCATGGTCGAGGGGCTCAACATCACGAACGGCGGCCTGAATACCGCGACGCAGGCGCTCCGCGTGCGGATGCAAGAGTTCGGGCACATTTACGACTCCCAGCTCGTGACGAGCATCACGCCCCAGGTCGACGTGACGAGCGATTTCGTCCAGGCGGGGCAGTACAACGCGGCGGTCGTGCCGGTGTACCCGCCCGGGGACGGGTACCCGATTCGGTACTGGCGGGTGCAGATCACCTTCGACAAGACCGAGGACATCGCGGACCCGGTGTTCACCCTGTCGGGAGCTTACTACTAATGCCCGTCACCTCGGTCCCCGCTACCGGGGCGATCACCATCGCCTCGGCGCGGAGCGTGATCCGCCTCACAGTGTCGCTCACCGCGGACGCGGCGTTCGCGACGCGCCCGGTCGCGGTTGGCAACCTGCCCCGGCTGTGGTTCTGGCTCCGCCACACCACGCCGGCCGCGGGCGTGGGCATCGCGGTCATCCCGCAGTTTTCCGTGTCCGACACCGTGGTCGCGGGCGTGGTGGTCCCGGAGTTCCTCAACTTGCCCATCGCGGGCCCGTTGCCGTTCAACGTGCCGGTCCTTCTCAACTACGTCGTCGCGGCCAAGCTCGTCCGGCTCGCCCTCACGCGCGTCGCAGGGAGCGCGGCGCAGACGGTCGAGGTTGCGTATGGCGGTACTCAGTAGTGGGTCTCTCGTGTTCCTCCCCGACAGCTACGGCGCGGCCGCTTCCGTTTCGGGCACGTCCTCGAATGGCTGGCCCGCAAGCCCCCTCGCGAGTGCGATCGACATCGTAACGGTGTTCGTCGCGCTGCGGTCGGGCGCGAAGAAGATCCAGGTCGCGCGCAAGGCGGCCGCGGCGCTCGAAGAGATCGTCCGCTGGTGGGACGCGAATATCGAGCCTGTCACCGAACTCGGCTCGTACAACTACCGGGAGATCCGCGGGTACGAGGGCAAGGGCATCATCAGCAACCACGGGTCCGGGACCGCGGTGGATATCAACGCGAGCCGGCATCCGCTCGGCGCGTCGGGAACGGTGTCCTTGTTCAAGCGGGCCGCGATCAGCGCGAAGGCGGCGAGTCTCGGGCTTCGCTGGGGCGGAGATTACGTGCACCGCAAGGACGAGATGCACTTCGAGGTTGCCTCGTCCCGCGTGCGCGCCGTCGCGTCCGCCGTGGTCGGGAGCGCCGCGACCACGGGTCTCCAGGTATGGCTGTGGGGGAGTGCTATCGCCGGGGCCATCCTTGTGACCCTGGTCCTTGTCAACCGGCGCAAGCGTGTGATTATGCTGGCAGCGCCCCCCACCAAGACCGGCACACCGCCCTCGGAGTAAGCTCATGTACGGAGACTCGATCGAAGCCCTGCGCAGCGCCTACCAGCGTCACGTGCGCCAAATGTGGGCCGCCCCGCTTTTCTCGCGTGAGCGTGCGAAACACAGGAAGGTGGCGCACGCGCTCCGGCGCAAGATCCGCGCGGAGCGGCGGGACACCCGCAAAGATCGGCGCGGGGACCGGCAGGACAAGCGAAGTGACCGCCGGGATGACCGGCAGGACAACTGGCAGGATCGGCAGGACAACCGGCAGGACAGCCGTGAAGCGTTGCAGCGTGGCACGCAGCGGGCGCAACAGCGGTGGCAAAACGTCTTCTCGCTCGGCGACACGGTGAACGCGTCCGTGACGAGCCTCACCGACGTGAAGCTGGACGTGGACACCTTCGACACCGAGTACGACGCGAACATGGGGCCCCCGTTCTACAAGCGACCCATGGTGCTCTTCGTGGGTGGGCTGCTCACTGGCCTGTTCTTCGGCCGGCGCTGAGCCGTGGGCGTCGCGGACCGGGCGGTCGGCCTCTCGGCAGGCCAGCTCGCGGCGGCGCGTGTGATCGAGCGCGAGTTCGTCGCCGCGAAGTACCCGCCTGGTGTGATCGCTGCGGCGATCGTCAACGCGTACGCAGAGAGTGGGCTCAACCCCGCGGCGTCGGGGGATAAAGCGCGTTCAATCGGTCTGTTTCAGCTACACGAGAAGGGCGCGGGGGCGGGGATGACCGCGGCACAGCGGGCAGATCCCGTCACGAATACCCGGCGTATCCTTGGCGTGGTACAGGGGAGCTACGGTCGCCGGCTCCGTGAACTCGCGTTGCTCTCCGGTGGACATCCTGCCGCGGTGGCGAAGCTGGCGGCCGTCTTCTCCACGGACATCGAGCGCCCCGCGAACACGGCGTTGGCCGAGATGCACCGCGCCGCTCTCGCCTGGCGCCTGTTCCCGCTGGGGGTGGAAGCTGTGCCGACCCGGGCGCCAGTGCCCGCGGGTAGCACTCGATCTGCCCCGTTCAGCTTGTGGTGGGTCACCGGCGGAGTAACCCTGGTGATAGCGTTGGCCGTGCTGATCGCCCGGGCTCGCGCCCGCCCCTCATCTCCCGGAGTGACCCCGTGACCTACCGCCGCAACAAGACGGTGTCCCGCGCGACGAGGCGCAAGCCGGCGACGCGTGCAGCCGCGCGCAAGCCGGCGAAGCGCGCGACCGCGCGCAAGGTGGCGTACGGCTCGCCGAGCCACCCGCACTTCGATGACTACCTCAAGGGGTACGAGGCGGCGAAGGACGCGGCCCAGGACGGGGCGCGCTCGGACGCGGTGGCCAAGCGCCTGGCGAAGGTCCCGTCTACGCCCCGCACGGAGCGTGCACGCGCCTACGTGGCCGGGTTCAAGGATGCCTGGGCGGTCTTGTCCCGGGGGATGTACCAGCAGGCCCGTGGCGAGGGCTACTCTGTCCGGCTCAACCGCGGGAAGAAGAAGAAGGCCCCGGTGCGCCGGAACAAGGGATCGAGCCGCGCCACCCGGGCTCATGTCGTGACCTACGGGCGAAGCGCCACCGCGGCGCGGCTGCGCAAAAAGGCGTGGGCCTGGATCGTCCCCGGGGGCGGCGCGGCCTCTTGGCACACCTCCGAGGCGGCGGCCAAGGCCGCGGCCAAGCGGTACGTGGGCGGCGCGGTGCGGTTCCGCAGGGTCGACAACATCCAGGCGCACGTGAAGCGCAACCCGCGGAAGCGGAAGGCCGCGACCGCGACGAGGGCCCGTCGTGGCACGACTCGCCGTCGGTAGCGTCGTCTCCGAGGCAGGACGGATCGGTACCGTCGTAGCCCTGCGCCCGCAGGGCATGGTGGACGTGCGTTTCGGCCAGGAGCCGGTGCAGCGCCGGCCGGCGCAGGGGCTCCAAGCGGCGCGGTCCAACCCGGGCACCGTGCTCCCGTACCGGCAAAACCACCACCTCGCGGTCGGCCAGCGGGTCGCTCGCAAGGAATGGGCGGCCATGACCGGCACCGTCCAGGCTACGCACGTGCCGGACCAGTACACGGTCACCTGGGACCAGGGCGGGCAGAACGTGGTGAGCGGGTCGCTGCTCGTCAAGGTGCAGGCCAACCCCCCCAGGGCCAACCCGGCGAAGGGCGACATCATGGACCCGCACCGGGAACAGCTCCGGCGGGTGATGATGGGTGTCCGGGAGAGCCTGGTGCAGCGGGGCGCCCCGGACAACGCGACCACGACCTCGAAGGCGTGGGCAATCGCGACGAGGCAGTTGCAGAAGCACGGCTACCTCGTGCCCGGGACGCAGCAGGCGACCCTCAAGGGCATCCAACGGTCCCGCGCGAAGCTCCAGGCGCCCCACGCCGAGGTGCGCCGCCAGGCGTACGAGGCGACGCTCGCGAACGAGCGCGTGGCGAAGGGGCACCGGGTCGTGAAGCACGGGGACCACGCGTTCACCGTGGAGCCAGGTGGGAAGATGTTTTTCACGGAGAAGAACGCCATGGCCTACGCGGCGAAGCTCGGAACGGTCACGAAGCGCGTCGCGAAGAAGGCCCGGTCGACCAGCCGCGCTGCGACCGCGAAGCCGCGCAAGAGTGCGAAGAAGAAGGCCACGCGCAAGGTGGCGAACCCGCGCCCGTTCGTCGGGACGCAGATGTATTTCGACGCGCCTCGCAAGCGGTACTTGCTCTTGCTCGACGTGAAGAAGATGAAGAAGGGCAAGTCCCTTCCCGGGTGGCAGCCGGAGCGGGGGCTGTCCAGCCCGGCCATGGGGATGTTGACGTACTCGACCCCGGATGCGTCCCTCGCGCACGAGACGGCGCAGAAGCTCGGCATCTACTCGATCAAGGGAGCCCCGTCGCGCAGCTACGCGGGAGTCGAGAGCGGGGAAGACCGTCTCCGCACGGACAGCGCGAACCAGCGTGCCGCGGCAGCCAAGCAGGAAGACCGCTGGACGAAGGTGAAGGCGAACCGGGGCCGCCCCCGCGCGAACCCCCGGGCCCGCCGGGTGACCTACCGGGGCATGCTGATCCGCTCCTGCGGGGGCGCCTGGGTCGTGGAAGCCTTCGGCGAGCCCTTCCGCGAGCTGGACCAGGCCAAGAAGTTCATCGACACCACCGTCGGCAAGTCGCGCGGAGGCAGCTCTGCGCTCTCCCTGCTCCAGAACCCCAAGGCGAAGCGGAAGCGCCACTCGACCAAGGTGCGCGACCCGGAACGCTATACCAAGGGCAAAGGTGTCCGCGGCATGCTCAAGACGTGGGACAAGATCGGCAAGGTGCGGAGCCAGGTCCGCGCGGGCAAGCGCCGCGCGAAGTAGGCAGCGGCGTTCCCCACCACGACGAGGTAGGATCGTAAAATGACCCTCGCGACGCTGCGCACGCTCGTCGCCTCCGCGGGCGGGGAGCTGGCGGAGAAGGCGGTGGTCGTGCGCGCGCTCGCGACGCTGGGACACAAGACCGGGCCCTCCGTGGTCCAGGTGAAGACGACGGCGGGGCTCACCCGGGTCTACGTGTTCGCGTTCACCCCGCTCGGGACGCTGGCCCTGGTGACCGGCCGCGACGTGGAGCCCGCGCTCTACACGATGCGGCCCTGGCAAAAGGGTGAGCCGGTCAACGAGCTGGTCGTGACGACGCGGGACGGCAGCTTCACGGTCGCGGGGACGCGTGCGCAAGAGGCCACGCCCACGCGGGAAAACCCCCCGCTCAAGGTCGGTTCCACCGTGAAGACGGAGAAGCAGTTTACGACGCTGCCCACCGGGACGATCCTGCGCGGGATCCACCAGCCGAGCAAGGTTGCGCTGCGTACGGGTGAAACCTGGGCGATGTACGATCTCGTGGGCGAGGATCTCGCGGGCGCCGGGTCGATGACCCCGTACGACCTGGTGAAGACGGGCGCCGCGGCCACGATCGTTGCCCTGGGCAAGGGCGTGATCTACGGTGCCTGGACGGACTTCATCCGCGAGAAGCTCAACCTGGCGAAGCCCGCGGAGGCGGTACCGGCGGCAACGCCAGCACCGGCTGCACCGGCCTCGGTGCTGTTCTCCGCTGGGAGCACGATCGACGGCGCGGTGGCGAACGACATGGCGGCACACGGGCCGCGCCGGGCGCTCGTCTACGTGGAGACGGGGAGGCACGCGGGAAAGTACGCCTACCTGGACGGGAACATGCAGGCCTGGTATACATGGGCGCCCGGGGCGGACACGGAGGACCCGGTTCACGCCAAGCTGGTCTTCGCCAAGGACACCGCGCTCCGCGTGCTGATCCCGCCGGGGAATGTCTTTCCCGGTGCCACCGCGATCAACGCCAACATCGACGCGCATGCGAAGACGCTGCCGGGGAAGGTGGCAGCGACGCTCAAGGCAGGCGCCGAGGTGCAGTTCCTCGCCGAGATCGAGGCGCTCCCCGTGGGCACGCTGATTCGCTGGCCCGCGTGGAACGCGGCCAAGCATGCCGTGTACGCCAAGATGAGCCCCGCAGCGTGGACGTACGGAGAGGTCGACCAGGGTACCTGGAAGTTCACCGGGAGCACGACACTCAGTGGTGCGTTCACCATGTTCCCCTGGATCGTTGTCCTGGGCGGCACGGGAAAGGTACGCACGGCCGAGGAGATCCACGAGTTCCTCGTGGGGGGCGAGGCCCCGGCCAAGGTCGCGCCCGCGCTCGTGATCCCGCCCGTCGGTACGACGATCACGGTGCGCAAGGAAATCGACGCCTTGCCGATCGGCTCGGTGCTCGCGTATCCCACGCCTGTGCCGAAGTTTGCGTACGTCAAGTTCGACGCGACATCGTGGTCCGCGTGGGAGCAGGTCGGCAGTGCGTGGATGGTAGCGGACGACATCGAGCTCGGGGCGTTCAGCCTCGACGGGAACAACCAGGTCCAGTACATCGGCGACGGGACGTACCCGGCGGACGCGCTCCTCCGCGTGAAGCAACTGGCCAAGTCCTGGCCGGGAGCGATGCCGACCTCCGTGCCTGCACCTGCCGCGCCGGCTGTGGCCCACCCCGCCGTGGGGAGCAAGGTCACCTTCGCGCAAGTGAAAGCCCTGCCGGCCGGGTCGGTCCTCCGCGCCGGTACTTGGTCGGTGGATGTCGACGACGGGGACATGAAGCTCGTGGATGGAACCTGGGCCCAGGGAAGCTCGTACGGGCAAGACCCGGCCACGGGTGCGAAGGGCTACGGGTTCGTCCCCTACCATGTCGACAGCACGGGCTCGCACAGCACCGAGCAGATGGCGGGTTGGATCCTTGTCTACGTTGGCACCGGGGCGAACCTCTCCGCGGAGGTGATGGGCAAGATTGTCCACGGCTACATGGACAAGAGCGCAGCCCTGGCGGGCGACCCCGGGGCGCCCCCCGCGACGAAGCTGCCCTTCGACCTCGGGGTCGATGCAACCTGGGAGCAAGTCGGCGGGGTGCACGCGCTCTACGCGCGATGCTCCGGCGTCGCGCACGGCCCCGCGCTCGGGTCGAACAAGGGCGGGAAGATCATCGACCCGGTGACGGGCCAGGCGTTCTACCGAAAGTGGGCGCCGTCTCTGGATCACGGGCGGAACGAGGTGCTCGCCGCGCGGCTCTACCGTGCGACCGGGTTGTACGCGCCGGACCTGCGCGGAGTAGCCGTGGACGGGACGCTGGTGCTGTACTCCCCGTGGAAAGTGGGCCTGGAGCAGCCGGCGAAGCTCATCTCGGAGACGCCGTCTTGGACCCAGGCCGAGAGGCACGTGCTCGCCACGCAGTTTCCCGTGGATGCCTGGCTGGCCAACTACGACGTGGCGGGGGAAGGCACGGCGACCCCGTGGGACAACCTGCTCCGCAACACGGAGGTACTGGGTAGCTACGACGTGTACCGTCTGTTCCGCGTGGACGTGGGCGCGTCCCTCGCGTTCCGTGGCACGGGAGCCACGAAGTCCAAGCATAACCAGGACTACCCCTCGTTTGGGGACGACGCCTCGATTGCGCTCGCGCAGTGGTTCGCGAAGAACACGACGGTGAGCAAGACGTTCGACCACTTCCTCGCAGAGCCGGCGCTCGGCAAGGAAATGATCGAGCGGATCGACACCGTGCCGGCGAAGACCATCGAGTCCGCGGCGACCTGGGCCGGCTTCGACAAGGGCACCGCGTTCCAGTACGCAGAGACGCTGATCACCCGGTCCTGGTCACTCGTGCAGTGGGCGAAGGCCCTCGACGCGAAGCCGGCGGCGAAGGCCCCGCCGGGCGATACGATCGAGTGGCCCGCCGAGGCACACCGGCTTGGCCACTACCCGGTGCTGCTCGCGGCAAGCGGCGAGGCGTACATCGGCCTGCATGACCCGGCCCGCCTGGACGGGTGGACGCCGCTCACGCCGGGCATGGCGGGTGCCGACGACGTGGATCTCTCCCCGGGGATCTACACCGTGATTCACCCGGGGGGCTTGGACGACTACGACGCGGCTTCGCCCGGCAAGGTTCCCACGCATCACCTGTGGGACAAGCTCGTCGCACCGTTCCTCGCGAAGCACGCCCAGGCGGTGAAGGTGGCGAAGGGAGCAGCGAAGCTCGCGACCGGCACCGCGAAGCCGGGGGACACGATCACGTGGCCCGCCGAGGCGCACTATCTCCTCTCCGACCCGCTCCTCCTGGCCGCGGACGGGAAGACCGTGTTCATCGGGACGGATGACCCAGCCGAGAATGGCAGTTGGAACCAGGTCTCCCCGGGGAAGCTGGGCGGGCCTACCTCGATCCCAGCGGGCACGTACACGGTCCTCCACGCAGGCGGAACTGGGGAGAACGACCCGGGGAACACCGTGGGCAGCCAGGTGTGGGACAAGCTCGTCGTGCCGGCCCTTGGGAAGCCCGCGACGCTCACGCAGTCGGCCGGGTGCGTGGTGATCAACCACCTCGGAGAAGTGCTCCTCCGCGAGCCGACCGGGCACTACGGCGGCTACGGGTGGACCTGGCCCAAGGGTGGCATTGACGTGGGCGAGTCCTTGTGGGACGCGGCGATCCGGGAGACGCGCG
>JAUYOW010000002.1 GCA_030697825.1 Gemmatimonadales bacterium
GAGGGTGCGATCCATGATCTCCAGCGCGCGATCGGCGTGGTACACGTCCCAGTAGCGCGCCCGGACGTAGCGCTCGACGGATAGCATCAGCGCGTCGCGCTGGCTCGCCACCCGCACGCTGTCGAAGCGCGCGACGGTGCGCCGCAGCCCCAGCGTGCCGTTCACCGGCAACATCTGAGTGAGCGTGACCTGGTTCATGGAGAGCGGATCGCGCGACGCGGACAGGCTCGGCAGCATGTAGTTCATGGCGCCGATGGTGAGCGTCGGGTCTGGCAGTGTGCCCGCCGGGCGGATGCGGGCGCCCGCAGCGCGGACGTCGGCCGCGCGCGCGGCGAGGCTCGGGTTGTTGGCCCGTGCCAGCGCAACCGCGCGGGAAAGGGTCAGGGTGTCGGCTGACGCGGACGCCTGCATTGGCGTCGGCGCGCCCTGCGCCTCGACCCGCTCGGCCGCGACCGCCAAGGCGACGGCGACGAAGGCCAGCCAGGGCAGAAGGCGCCACGCCCTCCCCGCCCGACATTTGATATATCGAATGTCCAACATGCCTCTCCTCTCATGCGCGAAGTCCACCCCCGACGCGCATCACGACGCGTCAGGGCGCACCACGTCTACAAGAGGCTAGGCTTGCGGAGGAGGAGAGAGCGGAGAGGCTACGAAACCGGAAAAACGCGCCGGCGCGCCAGACGCGCCTCCACGTACGACTGCACCAACGAATGCCACGTGCGCGGACGGCAGCACGGCCGGACTGACCACGGCGCACGGGCCAAGCGACATGCAGCCCGTGGCCCCGTGCGATTGCGTCGCCTGGGTGGCGACTGCCGGTCCGCCTGTCATGGCTGGCTGGCACCCGTCCATGGCCGTTTCCTGGCGCGTGCACACGAACGCGCCGGGCAGCCACTGGAACTGGCCGAGCAGCAGGATGACCGCGACCGCAAATCTCATAGCTGGGGGGATAATACCCTCATAATGTGAACAGTTCCACAAGGCCGGATGAAGAACCGTTCATGTGGGCCCGAACGGTGGGTGCAGGATCCCCTGCTCCGTCACGTAGCCCGTCACCAGCTCCGCCGGCGTCACGTCGAACGCCGGATTGAACACCGCGCTCCCCTCCGGCGCCGCCTGGCGGCCCAGCGGATGCGTCACCTCCAGCGCGCCGCGCTGCTCGATCGGAATCTCGTCACCGCTCGGGCAGGAGAGATCGAACGAAGTCGTCGGCGCAACGACGTAGAACGGGACCGCGTGTCGGTGCGCGACCAGCGCGAGCGGATACGTCCCGACCTTGTTCGCCGTGTCACCGTTCCTCGCCACTCGGTCGGCGCCGACGAGCACGATGTCCACCCCGTCCTGCGCGATCAGCGAGGCGGCGGCCGAGTCCGGCAACACGCTGTAGGGTATCCCAGCCTTGGACAGTTCCCACGCGGTGAGTCGGCTTCCCTGCAAGAGCGGCCGCGTCTCATCGGTGAAAACGTGCACGTGCTTGCCACTGCGCACCGCCGTGTAAACCACGCCGAGCGCGGTCCCGATCCCCCCGGTCGCCAGCGCCCCAGTGTTGCAGTGGGTCAGCACCCGTATCTCCCCTTTCTCACCTATCTCCCCTTTCTCCCTTTTCTTCATCAGCACCTGCCCATGCTCCCCAATCCTCCGACACATCTCGACATCCTCGCGCCAGATCGCCTGCGCTTCCTGCAATAGCGCCTCGAACACCGCCGCCGCGCTGCCCTGGGTCGAGCGCGCCACCCGCCGCATCCGTTCCATCGCCCAGCCGAGGTTCACCGCCGTCGGCCGCGACGCCCCGATCCGCTCGGCACGCCCCTCCACCTCGGCGAGGAACACCTCGCGCGTCTCGCGGAAGATCGACCGCAGCGACGACACCAGCCCCATCGCCGCGGCGATGCCTATCGCCGGCGCGCCACGCACCCGGAGAGACTGGATGGCCTCGATCACCGCTTCGACGGTATCGAGGTCGAGATAGCACTCCTCCACCGGCAGCAGCGTCTGATCGAGGATGCGCAGCGCCCCCGACGGCGCCCAACTCACCGTTCTGAATTCCACCCTCCCCTCTCTCCCCTTTCTCTCCTACCTCCCCTAACTCCCCTGTCTCCCCTGTTCCCGTCTCCCTTCAATTGGCAGCCAACCTACCCCACCGCTACTTTTCCCGCCATGAGCTACCAGACCCTCCTCCTCGAGATCCGAGACGGGTTCGCGATCCTGACGATCAACCGCCCCGACAAGCTCAACGCCCTGAACGACACCGTCGTCGCCGAGCTGCACGACGCGGCCCGGGCGCTCAAGGCCAATGCCGACGTGCGCGGCATCATCCTGACCGGCAGCGGCCCCAAGGCCTTCGTCGCGGGCGCCGACATCGGTGACCTGGCCAACCAGGGCGTCCTCGACGGCCGCGACCGCGCCCTCACCGGCCAGAGCATGCTCCGCGACTTCGAGACGATGGGCAAGCCGGTCCTCGCGGCGGTGAACGGTTTCGCGCTGGGCGGCGGTTGCGAGCTGGCGATGGCCTGCCACATCCGGATCGCGAGCGAGAACGCGCGCTTCGGCCAGCCCGAGGTCAACCTCGGCATCACGCCGGGGTATGGCGGGACGCAGCGGCTCCCCCGCATCGTCGGCAAGGGGAACGCGCTCTACATGCTCTTGAGCGGCGAGCACGTCAACGCGCCGGACGCGCTCCGCATGGGCCTGGTGAGCAAGGTGGTCCCGCAGGACCAGCTCATGGCCGAGGCGGAGAAGTTGATGAGGACGATCATCGCGAAGGGGCCGATCGCGCTCGCACTGACGATGGATGCGGTGGATCGCGGGCTCGAGATGACGCTCGAAGAAGGGCTCCGACTCGAGGCCGACGCGTTCGGGCTCGTCGCATCGACGAAGGACATGAAGGAAGGGCTGACGGCGTTCCTCGAGAAGCGGCCGGCGAAGTTTGAAGGACGATAGACTGAAGGCGGGCACAGGCGCACAGGCGCACAGGCGCACGGGAAGCCTCCGGCGCTCGCTCGGTGCCCCTGTGCCCCTGTGCCTCTGTGCCCTCTTGCTTTCCTGCACCGATCCGCGCGCCCGGCCTGCTCCGCCCCAGGTCGAGCTGAGCTTCTCGCCGAACCTCGTCGTGAACAGCCCCGGCTCCATCGTCGGCTCGCTCTACGCCTTCGACCCCGACGGCCTCAACACCATCAACGTCCAGATCCGCAGCTCCGACTCGACCTTCGTCGTCAACGATCCGGTCAGCGCGAACAGCCTCTTCGAGGTGACCCAGTCGCTGGCGTACAACGTGCCGGGCGCGATGCCTATCGGGACCCAGATCCGCCTGGTCGTGAAAGTCACGGACTTCATCGGATTCGCGGCTTCGGACACCGCCTTTTTCACCGTCCAGGACACCGTTTCGGCACGCCGCTGAACCCCTCCTAACCCCTTGATTTTTCAGGGGTTTTGGCCTATTTTTGTTATCCGTGATCCGGACCCTTCAAAGCGCCCTCCTGGCAGCCTCTTTGCTGGCGTGCAAGGAGGCCCGAACCCCGACAGGCCCGACGCCTGAAGGACCGGACGTTGAGGGCCCCGAACTGGTCATCCGGCCCGCCCAGGACACGCTGGTTGACTCGACTGGAGTGTTGCAGATCCTCGTCGTTTCGCGGGACCGCTCGAACATCAAGTCCATCGAGCTTACGATCATCGGCGGCGGGTTCAACTTTCTGCCCCTTGCGCCGAACGACACCGCATTCACCGCGGTCTTCCCGATCGCGCTGAACCCTCTCAGGAACTCCGCGTTCAGTTACACGGTGCGGGCGGTGGATGTGCTGGATCACGAGACGGTCACTGCTACCGTGACCGTGACGGTGAAGTAGCCGTCGTCGCACAGCTTCGGGTGAGGGGGTTCCGCAATCTGGATGACGCGGACCTCGAGATCCCCGCGGAAGGTTGCGTGCTGGTCGGGCTGAACGGACATGGGAAGACCAGCCTGATCGAGGCGTTCCTGTACTGCGAGGTGTTTCGGAGCTTTCGCGGCGCTGGGGATCGGGAGCTGGTGAGGTTCGGATCGGACGGTTTCTTCGTGGCTACCGATCGGGTCACGGCGGGATTCGACGCGAGGACGCGCGCCAAGAAAGTGACGGTGGGTGGCGCCGAGCCCGTGAGAATGGCTGACGCGATCGGCATCATTCGCGGAGTCGTGCTGAGCCCGGGTGACGTGGCGCTCGTGGCGGGCGGGCCCAGGGAGCGGCGGCGCTATCTCGATGTGATGCTGTCCCTGACGGTGAAGGGCTACGTCGAGGCGCTGGGGCAGTACCGGCGGGCCTTGAAACACCGCTGCCGCGCCACGGCTGCCGAGATGCCGGTGTGGGAGCGAGTGCTTGCGGAAGCCGGCGCGAGGGTGATCTCGGCGCGTGCGGTGTGGGCCGAGCAATGGCGTGACCGCTATCGCGAGCGCTCTGAAGCGATGGGTGAGAGCGGCGAGCCGCGGCTGGATTATGCTCCCAGCGTGACGGGCAATCTGCTCGCGGCGCTGGAGAAGACGCGGGAGCGCGACGTGGCGCGGGGCCGAACCAGCGTCGGTCCGCATAGAGACGACTTGAAGCTTGCGCTGAACGGACGCGACCTGCGCACCTACGGGTCGGCGGGGCAGCATCGGACCGCGGCGCTGGCGCTCCGGATCGTGGAGGCCGAGACACTCGAGGCGCCCACGATCTGCCTCGACGATGCTTTCGCCGAGCTTGATGCGGAGCGCAGCAGGAGACTGGGCGCGATGATCGAGGCGATGGCGGCCAGCGGGAAACAGGTCATCGCGGCCGTACCGAAAGCCGAAGAGGTGCCACGGGTGATCAGCGGACTGCCCATGCGGAGAATCGAGAATGGCGCGGTACGCGCGTAAGGGCGCGCCGGCGCGGGTGTCGGATGTGCTCGCGGGCTTTCTCAAGTCCGCCGGCATCGCCCGGCGCGTCGAGCAGGCCACGATCGTCGAAGAGTGGCCCAGGCTGGTGGGGCCGGAGATCGCGCGCGCCGCGGTGTGCGAATCGGTGACCCAGGACGGGACGCTGTTCGTGCGGGTGAAGTCGAGTGCGTGGAGGCAGGAGCTGAGTCTGATGACGCCGGATATCATGGCGAGGATCAACGCGGGACGGAAGAAAGGGCGGATCGAGAGGATCAGGTGGATCGTCGGGAGCGGGGAGCGGGGAGCCGGACCGTGAGCAGCGGGAGCCGGGAGCCGGGAGCCGGACGTTGACCAGCGGGAGCCGGGAGCCGGGAGCCGTACCGTGAGCGGCGCACCGCTGGTTCCGGCCCTCCCGTTGACCACTCGTCAGGCGGCGGGGAAGATCTTCGCGGCGCAGCTGCGCCTCATCGCCCATCACGAGAAGGGCGCGCGGCATGGCGGCGAGCCGGAGGACGTGCACCAGATGCGCGTCGCCACCAGGAGGCTCCGCGCGGCGCTCCGGCTCTTCGAGGGGTTCCTGGCGCCCAGGAAGCGCATCCGCCTGGATCTACCGTGGATCGCTCGGCGGCTGGGGCGGGTGCGGGACCACGACGTCGTCATCGCGCTGCTCGAGGAGCGTCACGCTGAAGCTCTCGGCGGCGCCGAGGCCAAGCGGCTCGAGGCCCTGCTCGCCGGGCTCAAGGAGCGTCGGTACGCCGCCCAGGAACGCCTCGAGAAGGGCTTGAAGCACCGACGCTATGAGAAGCTGCGGCGGGCGCTGGACGAGTTCGCGAAGCGGCCGCGCTTCACGGGTGAAGAGGACGTGATGGCGGCAAAGACGCTCGCCGAGGCGATCGAGGAGCGCGGCGGGATCATCGCGAAGGATGGGGCGATGACCGAGCCCGACCCGACGCCCGACCAGCTGCACGGTCTACGGATCGAGTTCAAGCGGCTGCGCTACGTGCTCGACTTCCACTCCGACACCTGCGGCTTGGCCTACGAGGTGGAACGCAAGCTCACGCGCGACATGCAGGAGTGCCTGGGCGAGCTGCACGATCACGACCTGCTGCTGTACTGGCTCGAGCTCGGCGAGGACTTCTTCGCCGGCCCGTGGCGGACGTTGCAGCCGCGCCTCGCCGAGGATCGCAAGAAGCTCTTGCGCCGGTTCCTGCGGCTGCGGAAGCAGTGGCTGGAACGCACCCAGGCGGAGCCTACCGTCGCGACGACAGAAGAACCGAAGTTCGTGAGTCTTGAGGCGGCGCCGGTGACGTTGAGGCTGATCACGACGCCGAAGCAAGTGGCGAGTACGATGGTTGGATGAAGGGGAGCGGGGAGCGGTACCTTTGGGTGCCAGTTGGGTGCCTCGACGTCGGCGACGTGCATCGCCAGGTACCGCTCCCCGCTCCCCGCTCCCCTGAACCAAGGAATCAGAACGCCCATGACGCCCCGAAACAAGCCTAACGAATACGGCGCAGACTCGATCCAGGTCCTGAAGGGGCTGGAAGCCGTACGCAAGCGCCCCGCGATGTACATCGGCTCGACCAGCGGGCGCGGCCTGCACCACCTGGTCTACGAGGCCGTGGACAACTCGGTGGACGAGGCGCTCGCGGGGCATTGCGACCGGATCGAGGTCATCATCCATCCGGACGACAGCGTCACGGTCAAGGACAACGGCCGCGGCATCCCCGTTGACCTCCACCCCACCGAGAAGATCCCCGGCGTCGAGCTGGCGCTGACGGTCCTGCACGCGGGCGGCAAGTTCGACCGGAACACCTACAAGGTGTCGGGCGGGCTGCACGGCGTCGGCATCAGCGTGGTCAACGCGCTCTCCGAGCGGCTCGAGGTCTGCGTGGACCGGGGCGGCGAGCGCTACCACATGGCGTTCGAGCGCGGCGAGACGGTGAAGAAGCTCAACGTGACGGGCAAGGTGAAGGGGACGGGGACCATCGTCCGCTTCAAGCCCGATCCCGAGATCTTCACCGAGACGCGGTTCGACTACGGCATCCTCGAGAACCGGCTGAGGGAGCTGGCGTTCCTCAACAAGGGCCTCACGATCATCCTGAAGGACGAGCGGCTGGGCCAGGAGAAGGAGGAGACGTTCCAGTACCGGGGCGGCCTGGTGCAGTTCGTCGAGTGGCTGAACCAGAACAAGAAGCCGCTGCACCCCAAGCCCATCCTCATCGAGACGCTGAAGGACGAGGTGGACGTGCAGATCGCGTTGCAGTACGACGCGGGATACACGGAGACCACGCTCACCTTCGTGAACAACATCAATACCCACGAGGGCGGTACGCACCTCACCGGCTTCAAGGCCGCGTTGACGCGGACCATCAACGAGTACGCCAAGAAGAGTGGCGCCTTGAGGAAGGCGGACTTCACCCTGTCCGGCGACGACGTTCGGGAGGGGCTGACCTGCATCATGTCGGTGAAGGTGAAGGAGCCGCAGTTCGAGGGGCAGACCAAGACCAAGCTGGGGAACAGCGAGGTCGAGGGGATCGTGAAGAGCGTGGTGAACGATCACCTCAGCATGTTCCTGGAAGAGCACCCGCCGGTCGCG
>JAUYOW010000003.1 GCA_030697825.1 Gemmatimonadales bacterium
GGGGCACCGGTATCTCGTGGTGGCGTGGACCCCGCGGGAGCGGCGCCGGACCCTCGACGACTGGCGGCGCATCGGCGAGTTGTTCACACGCGCGGGCGAGGCGGCCTCGCGCGAGGGGATCACCTTCGCGTACCACAATCACAATTACGAGTTCACGCCCATCGGCGGGCAGGTGCCGTTCGACGTCCTCCTCGAGGCGTCGGACCCCGAGCATGTGAAGATCGAGATGGACCTCTTCTGGATCCGGAGCGGCGGGAAGGACCCGCTCGCCTATTTCCGCCGGTGGCCGGGCCGCTTCCCGCTGGTGCACGTCAAGGACATGACCGCGGACGGGCGGATGGTGGATGTGGGCGCGGGCGTCATAGACTGGCGAGGCACCTTCGCGCGTCGCGCGCAGGCGGGGATCCGGCACTACTTCGTGGAGCACGACGAGCCGCCGGACCCGATGGCGTCCATCGCGGCGAGCTATCGGTATCTCAGCGGCCTGCGCGTGTAGCCTGGAAAACCGAGGACCTTTCCTTGCACCGACGTGGATTCCTAGGACTCATGGCTAGCGCGGCGGGCGCGCTGCCCTTCCGGCGCGGCGTCCGCGCGGAGGCGGCGCCTCGCACCGGCCGCCTGAAGCAGTCGGTGTGCCGCTGGATCTACGAGCGCATCCCGCTGGCCGAGTTCTGCCGCGCCGCCCGCGGCATGGGCCTGGTGGCCATCGACCTGCTCCAGCCTGAAGAGTGGCCGGTGGCGGCGGACAACGGCCTGGTCTGCTCGATGGGCTACCCGACTGCGCGGCGCGACTTCATCCGCACCGGCTTTAACGATCCCGCCAACCACCCGATGCTCCTGCGAGAGCTGGAGCAGACCATCCCCTCGGCCGCGAGGGCCGGCGTGCCCAACGTCATCGCGATGTTCGGGAACCGGCAAGGGAAGACCGACGCCGAGGGCATCGACAACTGTGTCGCGGGACTGAACCGGATCAAGGCGCTCGCCGAGGAGCGCGGCGTCACCATCTGCCTCGAGCTGCTGAACAGCAGGGTGGATCACCGCGACTACATGGGGGATCGCACCTCGTTCGGCGTGACGGTGGTGCGCGCGGTGAATTCGCCGCGGGTGAAGCTGCTCTACGACATCTACCACATGCAGATCATGGAAGGCGACGTGATCCGGACGATCCGGGACAACGCGGCCTACATCGCGCACTACCACACCGGCGGCGTTCCCGGCCGTCACGAGTTGGACGCCACCCAGGAGCTGAACTACCGCGCCATCGCCCAGGCGATCGCGGACACCGGGTTCACGGGCTACGTCGCGCA
>JAUYOW010000004.1 GCA_030697825.1 Gemmatimonadales bacterium
CGGGGGGCGCGTCGTCGCCATCGGCGACTCGGACTTCCTCGTCAACGCCCAGCTCGCGAACGTGGGCAACCGCGATTTCCTGCAAGGCTGCGTGCAGTGGCTCGTGGCGCAGGAGCAGCTCATCGGCATCGGGCCCAAGACGCTCGAAACGCTGAAGCTCTCGCTCACCGCGGCACAGCTCACCATGCTGCAAGCGCTCCTGCTCCTCGGCTTCCCCGCCCTGGTCGTCGCCGCCGGCGCTGCCGTGTGGTGGCGTAGAAGAGCGTAGAACGTTAGCCGGTTGGCCAGTTCTCCGGTTCTCCGGTTTCTCGACAACTGGCTAACAGGCTAACCGGCAAACCGGAAAACAGATGCGTTGGAAGAGTACGGTGGTTCTGCTGGTCCTGACGGTCGCAACAGCCGCATACGTCTCCCTCTACGAGTTGCGGCAGCCGGACCAGGGGGAGCGCCGGTACCGCGCGAGCCAGGTGTTCGCCGTCCCGGAGGGGGCGGCGCGCCTCACCCTCGCCTTCGGCGCGCGCGAGCCGGTCGTCCTGACCCGTGACGGCGAGGCGTGGCGCATTGCTCCGGCCGGGCTGCGCACCGACCCGGCGCGCGTGGGCGGGCTGCTCGGCGCGCTCACGCTCCGCGCCTCGCGCACGTTCACGCCGGCCGCGGCCCAGCCGCTCAGCGACTTCGGGCTTGCGCCGCCGGAGGGCACCATCACCATGACGGCCAACGGCCATGACACCGTCCTGCTGATCGGCGGGACCACGCCGGTCGCAGGCAGCCGCTACGTCAAGCGCGCGGACCGGCCAGAGGTGCACGTGGTCAACGCGGACGCAGTGGGCGCGGCCGACCACCCGGCGGAGGATTTCCGGGACCATGCGCTGCTGCGGTTCGAGCCGTCGGACGTGCAGCGCGTCGCGTGGACCGACGGAGACACGGTGCTGCGGCTCTCGCGTCAGGGAGACGGCTGGCAGATGGAGGAGCCAACGGAGGCCGCGGCTGCCGATGTGATCACGCACTGGCTGGGGCAGTGGAGCACGCTTCCCATCGCGCAGTTCGTCAACGACGCGGCGCAGCCCACGGACCGGACCGCAGCCGGAGTGGATGCGCCGGTTCAGCGGCTGGAGCTGGGCTTGGACGGGGGCCGCTCGCTCACCGCGAGCTTCGGCGCCGCGGTCACGGGGGATGCGGCGCTGCGCGCGGCTGGCGTGGACACGGAGCCGTCCGCGCTCTATGCGGTGGCGGACGTGGACCTGACGGCGCTGAAGAAGTCGAGGGACGAGCTGACGCCGCGCGAGGCGGCCGCGGGCTTACCGGCTGCGGGCGAGGATGTAGCGCCGGGCGCGCAGGATGCGCTGGATGACGGTCACGTGCACGAGGACGGC
>JAUYOW010000005.1 GCA_030697825.1 Gemmatimonadales bacterium
GACCCCTTCTGGCTCGGTGTGCTTGGTTCATCCGCGCACGTGACCTGGGCACTTGCAGCCGGCGGCACACTGGAGGATCGGCCGCGATACAACAAGGGCGTTTGCTTCGACTCCTTTCCCTTTCCCAACCCAACACCAGCCCTCCACGCCAAGATCGGCGAGGTGGCCGAGAAGCTCGACGCGCACCGCAAGGCCGCCATCGAACGCGACGAAGTCGTCACCATGACCGGGATGTACAACGTCGTGGAGAAACTGAAGAGCGGCGAAGCGCTCACCGAGAAAGAGCGCAAGATCCACGAGATCGCCGCCTGCGGCGTCCTCAAGGACCTGCACCACGAACTCGACGCCCTGGTCGCCAATGCCTACGGCTGGGAGTGGCCGCTCGAGGAAGACGAAATCCTGGAGCGGCTGGTCGCGCTGCACGATGAACGCTTGAAAGAAGAAAAGGCCGGCAAGGTGCGGTGGCTGCGCCCCGACTACCAGATCGCCCGCTTCGGCAAGGACCTCCCCGCCGCCGAAGCCGCCCTCGGCCTGACGGATGCCGCGCCGGCCGCCGCGAAGAAGGCCAAGCGGCCCGCCTGGCCCGCCGACGTCATCAGCCAGATCGGCGCCATTAAACGTCTGGTCGCCGAGGAGGCGCTCAGCGCCGAGGATCTGGCGGCGCGCTTCACCGGCGCCAAGGCGGACATCGTGCGCCGGCACCTGGACATCCTGCTGGTGATGGGTGAGGTACTACAGAATCCCGACGGGCGGTATCAGGGCGCGGCGTAGAGTTCCGAGCCTCAGGAACCCGCGAGCGGATTCACGACTCGCAGGAAGTCGAACTGGTGGAAGTCGGCGTCGGCCGTGCGGATCTCCAGGACGCCATGCTCCTTCATCAGGGCCGCGATGTGCAGGTCGTGCACCGGGTTGCCGCGTAACCGCGGGTGCAGCGCGACGACTTGCTCCAGCACCGCGGCGTGGCGGTCCGTCGCCACCAGGATCCCCGAACGCTTCCCCTCCAGGAGCACGGTGATCCACCGCTGGGCCGCCTCGAGGTCAAGCGGATCGGGAAAGACGCTCGGGTGGGTGCTCACCCGCAGGAACTCGTAGACGATGCTCCAGGTCACGAACCAGGAGCGCTCGCCACGGCGCCACGTCTCGATCAGCGCCACAGCCCGCTCGTGCTCCGGGGCGTCGGGGTTGACCGCGTACAGCAGCAGGTTGGTGTCGACGACGAACATTCGTCAGACACCATCCATGGCACGGTACAGCGCATCCCGGTCCGCCAGGTCCACCTTGGGCCTTCCCATCCGGAAAACCGGCAGGGGGGCCGGCTCGGCGGCGCCCTCCGGCTCGGCGAGCCCGCGGCGCAGCGCCTCGGCCACGACCGCAGACAGCGTCTCGCCCTGCCGAGCAGCGCGCCGCTTCAGCTCGCGAAAGACATGATCCGGGATCATGAGCGTCGTCTTCATATGGAAAAACATATGGGACGTAGGAAAATACGTCAAGCGCCATGGTGCGGAATCCCGACGGGCGGTTTCAGGGCGCGGCGTAAAGCTCCACGAATCCCAGCTTCTGCATCCGCGCGAAATCCGCGTCCAGCGACCACACCTTCGCGCCGTGCTCGGCGGCGATCGCCCCGATCAGCAGGTCCGCGAGGCCGAATCGCTCCCCGGCCGCCACGGCCTCGCCAACCCAGGCCTCGAGCTTCTCCCACGTGGCTTGCCCTGGGACCAACCCCTTCATTCCGCTGAAGCCGTCAACCAGCTCCGCGAACTCACGCTTGGGCGCCCCAGCGAGAATCTCGATGCGCACTGGCGCGGGCACGACCACCTCGTCGGCCTCCACCAGTTCGGCGAAGTGCAGGGCCGTCGGGCCCATCTCTTCCCGCAGTACCTCGACCCACACGGAGGTGTCGGCGCAGATCATCCATTCCCCTCGATCCGCTTCATGCGGTATCCCGGCCGCCGTCGCGACTTGTCGAGATCAATGTCGATCTTCACCTTGCCGAACATCGCGATGAGCTTCCGCCGCTTCGCGCGCCGGACGATCTCGGTCAGGGCGAACACGATGGTGTCCGTCTTCGACTTGAAGCCCAGGATGGCCTTGACCTCGTTCACGAGGTCCTCGGGAAGATCGAGCGTCGTGCGCATACTAACAACACTATTTCGTATGCTTTCAGATGTCAATGCAGGGCGAGTCATATGCATTCCCCCGAGTCAGCCCACCCAACGGACACCTGTGCCGCCGCAGCCTCGCCAAGTTCAGCCGCCAGGCGCAGCCGTACGTGCAGCTCCCACCGACGCCGCTCCTTCAGGCTAGCGGGGGGCGGGCCTCCGTCCGGACCGGTCAGCACGATCGTCCCCGCCTGCTCGCGCGCGACGCGGCCGGCCAGCGCAGGGTCGGCTCGGAGCGCTTGCCGGAGACGGTCGTGCTCCGGGCTGTCGCCGGCGCGCGGATCCGGCTCAGGCAGGAGCGGTGTCAACAGCGTTTCTGTTCGCACGTCTCCATGCTAGCACCGAAGCCACGCTGTCCATCATCCTTTTTCGGCACCCCGTATCATTTGATTGCGAATTGACCCGTGGCGGCCCGGCGGGGTAACCTACCGGTCCATGGCCGCGAACCCGCTCCACCTCGAAACGCCCGTCGACGACGTGGCGTTGCTTGCCCGGCTGGCCGACTCCCGCCGGCTGCTACTCGATCAGGTGGGCCGCCGCATCGTGGGCCAGACCGAAGTGCTCGACGGCATCCTCATGGCCGTCCTGGCGCGCGGTCACGCGCTGCTGGTCGGCGTGCCGGGTCTCGCCAAGACGATGATGATCCAGTCGGTGGCGGACGCGCTGGCGCTCAAGTTCTCGCGCATCCAGTTCACGCCGGACCTCATGCCCAGCGACATCACCGGCACGGAGATCATCGAAGAGGACCTAACGACCGGACGGCGCGCGTTCCGCTTCGTGCCCGGACCCATCTTCGGGAACATCATCCTCGCCGACGAGATCAACCGCACGCCGCCCAAGACCCAGGCGGCGCTCCTCCAGGCGATGCAGGAGCACGAGGTCACGGTGGGCGGTGAGACATACACCTTGGCCGAGCCGTTCTTCGTGCTGGCGACGCAGAACCCGATCGAGCAGGAGGGGACCTATCCGCTCCCCGAAGCGCAGCTCGACCGGTTCATGTTCGAGTTGCACGTCGGGTATCCGTCGCGCGCGGAGGAGGAGCAGATCGTCGAGTGGACGACCGGTGACGTCGCTTCGGATATCCAGCCCGTCCTGGCGGCCGACGAGTTGATCCGTCTCCAGCGTCTGGTGCGGCGCGTCCCCGCGCCGAGGATCGTGGTGGAAACGGCGGTGAAGCTGGCGCGGATGACCCGGCCGGCGGACCCGCTCGCGCCGGAGGTCGTGAAGGAGTACGTGTCGTGGGGCGCGGGCCCCCGCGCGTCGCAGTACCTGGTCCTGGGCGCCAAGGCGCGCGCGGCGATGGACGGCCGGCCGATGGCGGACCTGGAGGACTTGGACGTGGTGGCGTTACCGGTGCTCCGGCACCGGATCGTGGTGAACTTCAGCGCCGAGGCGGCGGGGAAGAAGACCGACGAGATCGTGCGTGATGTGATGAAGGTGGCGCGGACCTAGCCCGCCGCGAGATCGCGGTACCCTCGGTCACCGTTCACGGGGCCCAGCTGATCCGGGCGCTCACCCGGCGCTAGCGCGAGCGCTTCGGCTGCACTTCAGACCAACGAGATCCAATCGTCTCAAGGCGCGCTCGGCGCGATGCCGCGCCACGCTCCAGCTTCTCCAGTCTCGCGCCGCGTCGCGGTCGCCGCGCTGCGCCAGCCGGCGGGCCACGTCGCATCGCTGTTCCGCGGGCAATGAGGCCAGGCGCGCGACCAGCGCGGGCACCGCGTCCGCGCTCAGCGTGGCGAGATACCCGCCGTCGAACCGCCCGTCCGCGGGCGTCCGGCCCACGTTGACGCGCACCACGATCCCGTCCGGGTTCATCAGGTTGAGCGCCCCGAGCGTCGCGAACCCGGTGACGACCGCGCCGAAC
>JAUYOW010000006.1 GCA_030697825.1 Gemmatimonadales bacterium
CGGGCGACCGCTAACTTTCACGGTCGAGGGGCGGGACGAAACGCAGTCGTCGGTGGAGGCGCGTGACCCGTGGACGCTGTTCCGCGGCGACAACATCTGGCGCGAGAACCCCGCCGTCACCGACGGTCGCTTCCGCTCCGCCGTGGCCTCCTTTCGCTTCGACACTCGCAACGACCGGGGCACGCCCTCCTCGGGCGTGTTGGTGACGGGCGAGTACGAGGTGGGAGAGGGCAAGGACATCACGGGCACGACGGACCCGACACTGGTCTGCATCGTCGCGCCATGCGTTCCGGCGGCGCTCGCCGACGGCAAACTGGGCTACCAGCGCGTCTTCTTCGACGCGCGCAGCTACCTGCGCGTCTCGCCGGCGGGTAGGCTCAACCTTCGGGTCGCCGGCGGCGGCCGGGTCGGCGGCGAAGCGCTGCCGCTGCAGCACCGCCTGTCGCTCGGCTATCCGGATCCGCTGCCCGGCTACAGGGTCCGGCAGTTCAGTTGCGGCGGTGAGCTCGTCGCAGGCGGGCCGGCGCTGTGCGACCGGGTCCTCGTGGGTCAGGTGGAGTTCCGCGCTCATCTCGGCTTCGACTTCGGGCCGGAATGGGCCAACGACTGGGGCGAGGACGACAACGACCGTTACGAGCCGTTCCACGTGACCGGCCCCGACGTGGTGGTGTTCGCGGACGCGGGGCGCGCCTGGATGGCGGGCCGCGGCCCCAACAAGATACCGCTGGACCGGCTGCCGGCGCTTTCGACGTTCAAGAGCGACATCGGCGTGGGGCTCGACCTGGGGCCGATCGGCTTCTACCTCGCGAAGGCGCTCGATCAGGCGGAACAGCCGGTGAGCTTCACGGTGCGCATGGGGCGGCGCTTCTAGCGGCGTGCGGCGTGGCGCGTGGCTGCTCTTCACTCTCCTGGCCGGCCTGGGCGGCGGCGCCCGCGCGCAGGAGGTTCGGCAGTCAGCGCGTAGCGCCGAGCCGCCGCGGCTCGTCATCGAACTTAACCGCAACGCCGGGGGCGAGCCGCTGCCGCCACTCGTTCGCGCGCTCCGTCTCATGGACGACGGCGTCTTCGACGCCGCGCTCCACAACGGCTTCCCCGTTCGCTACCACTTTCGCCTCGAGCTGTGGAGGGACCGCGGCCTGGTGGACAAGTTCGAGCGCGACGTCGCATGGGACGCGCTGGCGCGCCTCGATCCCCTGACCGGCGAGTACTCGCTGATCCGGAGCGGAGGCACGGAGGAGACCTTCACGACCGTCGAAGCGATGGGTCAGGCGCTCTCGACGGCGTTCACCGTGGATTTGTTACCCGAGGCCTCCTCGCGGGGTCATCGGTATTACTACGTGGCCTCGCTCGAGATCGAGTCGCTCTCGCTGTCGGAGCTGGAGGAAGTGGAGCGGTGGCTGCGGGGCGACCTGGGCCGCGCGATCTCGCGCCGCGGCGACGTGGGCGACGCGCTCGGCCGCGGCGCACGGCGGCTTCTGATCCGGTTCTCAGGATTGCCGCGAAGGAAACTGGAGGCGCGGACGGACACCTTCGACTACTGAAGTCGCGGGCCTCGGGAGGGCCGATGCGCGGAAAGCCGTTCCAGATCATGATCGTCGCCGGCCTGCTGGGCGGCTGCGAGGTTGGCCGCATCGTCCAGTGGCAGACCCCGAGCCCGGATGACCGGTCCGTGCCCGCCCCGCAACGGGAAGCCTACCGCGAGGACGCGGCTCGGCTCGCGCTCCGCCACCTGCTCCGGCTGGGAAGCGGGCCCGCCGACCAAGTCGAAATCCCCGACGAGCTGTCGAACGATCTCTACCAGCGCCTCGTTCTCGTCTACAACGCGCGCGACCTCGCCGCGCGCGATTCGGTCGTGGACCTCTACGCGGTCCACACCTTCCCATATCCGACGACGAGGAGCCTGCTCGTGTTCGTGGCGAAAGGGGCGGGCTGGCCCGATGCGTGGAGGCGGGGCGAGCCACGTACCGGCAACGACGCGGTCGACGGCCTGATGGTCCGCTACGGGCTCGACCTCGAGCGATGCACCGTGCTGATCGTCCTGCGGGGGGACATGTGCGTGCTCGCGGCGAGCCGGCCGCTCAACGTGGGCGCGCTCGCGCTCCTATTCGCGCGCGTCGAAGGGGTGGAATCTTCCGCCGCGAACGGGCCGGGCGGTGACGGCGACGATCTCGACGCGGCCCGCGAGTCGGATGCCTGGCGGCTGGAGTACACCGTGAAGTGGGGCGACTGCCTTGCCGGCTGCATCACGAGCCACCGCTGGACGTTCCGGGTGCGGGACGACGGGGTGGTCGAATACGTGGGGGGCGCGGGTCCGCCGCCGCCGCCGCCCGGAAACCGCGGGCCTTAGCTACCGTACTGCTTATCGATCTCCTGCCGGATCTGATCGAGCGTGGCGCCCTGGCCGTGCATCCGCGCGGCCAGCTCCACCTCTTCCATGCAGATGTCGCACGCCGAGCCGTGATCGGTCTCGAAGCAGGTGAGGAGCGAGCGGTGGTTGATGCTCTCCTTGCAGCCGCAGTGGCAGTAGAGGCCGTCGATCACCTGGGCATTCTGTGCCGCCGCGGTGTAGGCGCGGACGATAGGCTCGAAGTTCCAGTTCGACGCGGGGATCACCGTGGCGCCGTTGACATCGGGTCTCGGGTCAGGGTGACGCTGCGAGGCGGTTCCCATCTTCTGTGCGACGAGGACTCCACCCAGCGCAACGACGGCGACGGCGGTGATGATCCAGGGCAGGTTCTTGTTGTTCATCGGGCTTCCTTTCGTACCCCAAATTTTACCCGGACCCACCACTGAGGCAAAGTGCAGGCGTCGGGAGCCACGCCGGTGGGCCAAACCTACTAGCTGGAGCTTCGCATCGAAGGCAGCCTTAGGCCCTCGCTTTCTGTCGCATAATGTCCGATGATACGCTGGCCCAATTGGGACAGCGGCGGAATGGAGACGCTTGCGCCGGTGGTAAGCCCATGCCGTACAATTACGTAGGTAGGGCCCCCTGGTGGCATGTTGAGTGCTCTCTGTATAGTACGACTCGGAGCTGACAAGCGGGCACGATTCGCCCACAGCTCCCTGGACGACCGACGAGGATCACTCGACATGCGCAAACACTCATTCGCGCTTCTGATGCTTGGACTGGCGACCGGCGGCATTACCGCATGCGGCGACGACAACACCGGCCCCGGTAGCACCAGCGGCTTCGCCGCCATCCAGGCCGTGTTGACCGCGGAGGACTGCGGGAACTGCCATAACGGGAACAACTCGGTCTATCACGGCGGGTTCGAAATCAGCGGCACGCGCGCCACCGACTCCGCCACCGTTCAGAACTTCCTCAACTTTGAAGACCCCACTGCCTCGCCGCTCATCCAGCGGGTGCTGAACGGGAGCAGTCTGCTGCACCCGGTCCGGCCGTTCGCTTCCACGAGCGCCGACGATGCGCAGACGATCGTGCGGTACGTGCAGGCGCTGGCCCAGGCCGGCGCGTCGCGGACGCTCACGGCAGCGCTGGCGACCACGGCGCCGACGGTGGACGGCGTGGCGGAGGCCGCGTGGAACAGCGCCACCGCGCTCCTCATCCCGGTGCACGGAGGCTTCGCGGGCGCCATCACCGTGACCATGCGCGCGATGTACACGTCGAACCGAGTCTTCTTCCTGCTCCAGTGGGACGATCCGACCGAGTCGGTAGTGCGCTCGCCGTGGGAAAAGACCGCGAGCGGCTGGCTCAAGCGCACCGTCGCCCCGCCGCTCTTCGATAACAGCCGGCTGTCGCGCTGGCGGACGATGCCGGACAACTACTACTATGAAGACAAGCTCGCCATCATCTGGAACACGTCAGGCGCCAGCGCGATCGACGGCTTCGACGAGAACGGCTGCGCCGTCCTCTGCCACGTGGACCGGCCCGGCGACGCGCGGCCGCTCAAGTACACCAACGGCGTCGGCCAGACGGCAGACATGTGGCACTGGAAGCTGGTGCGGACCAACGTCGTGCACCGGCTCGACGACCAGTACGTGTACTGGAACCGCGCCCTCACCGTGAACTCTGGCGGCGGGCGCGCCGGTGATCCGGGTGGCGGCGAGTACAAGAGCAACGGTTCCGCCGTACCTTTGTTCATGTCTCCGAACCAGCCAGCGGCGCCGTACCACATGGTGGACTCGGCCACTGCGGTGCAGTGGGCCGCCGTCGGCCTCGCCATCGATCCCAACGACATCGCCACCGCGTTCGCTGACAACTTCGCGGTCGGCGACCTGATCGCCAACTCGATCACCACCCTGAAGCCGAACGTGGACCGGTCGGACGTGGAAGCCTACGGCGTCCATGCGGCCGGGAGATGGACGCTCGAAATCGTGCGCAACCTGACCACGACCTCCGTCGGCGCGATCCCGGCCGGCGGCACCTCCATAGTGCCTGTGGACGTGCAGTTCACGCCGGGGCAGAGCTACCGCTTCGGCGTAGCGGTCTTCGAGAACGCCCAGATCGAGCACAGCTGGTCGCCGGGCGTGTACACCCTGCGGTTCCAACAGTGACCGGCGCGAGGAGCCGACCCGTGAAGACACACCCAGTCACCATGCGTGCGCTCGCCGTCGCGGCGTCCGCCGGCCTGCTCGTCCTTGGGGCGTGCGTTGACGAAAACGGCGGCGGCAATACTAACCCCACGCTGGACGTCGCGTTCGTCGGGTACTCCAACCCGGACACCCGGCAGACGACCTGCGGCAACTGCCACATCTCGAAGCAGCGGAGTTGGCAGTTGACCGCCCATGCCGGGGCGTGGGCCGACCTCCAGGCGAGCGGTTTCGCGCAGGAGAGCTGCAACCCGTGCCACACGACCAACGGGTCGAGCAACCTGGCGCCGGACTCGGCCGGCTTCACCAGCGTAGCGGCGGACGCGAAGAAGTTCTATTACGACGTGCAGTGCGAAGCCTGCCACGGTCCGGGGGCCCAGCACATCACGGCGCCGGACGAGTCACAGCCGCTCACCACCATCACGGCGGCGGTGGGCCTCGATATCGGGTGCGGCACCTGCCACAGCAGCACCCACACACCATTCGTCGAGGAGTGGGCATCGTCGCGGCACGGCATTCTCAACTCTTACCCGGCTGGCCGCGGCCCTGACGCCGGCGGCTGCAATGCGTGCCATGAGGGGCGCACGGCGGCGAGGCGGTTCGACCCCGAGGCGCGATTCGCTGAGGACGGCGGCTCGACGCTCTACCCGATCACCTGCGCCGTCTGCCACGATCCGCACGGCGGTCCTAACAGCGGGCAGCTACGCCTGCCCATTGACGTGGCGGACGAAGAGGGCAACCTCTGCATGGCGTGCCATCACAAGCGCTCGGTCCCCGACCCGACCACGTCCCGCGGCGCCCACTCGCCGCAGGGTCCGATGCTGTTGGGTGAGGCGGGGTACGTCCCGCAGAACTTCGCCTACGACGCGACGCGGCAGGCCTCGACCCACGGGTCCGCGGCCAACCCGCGGCTCTGCGCCGGCTGCCACGTGGAGGCTTTCTCGACGACCGACGCGGTCACCGGCGATTTCATCGGCGTGACGGGTCACCGGTTCCTGCCGATCCCGTGCGTTGACGCCAACGGCGCGCCGACCGGCGCTACCGACTGTCCGGACACGGAGCGGCGGTTCGCGACCTGCGCGACGTCGGGCTGCCACGGCACCGAGAACGTGGCCCGTTCGGCGCGGCAGATCCTCGCCGGTCGCCTCCAGCTCTATCAGGACGTGCTGTGGAAGGACAAGGACAACGACGGCGCGCTCGACGCGCTCCCGACGGATTCGGGGCTGCTGGCGCAGGTCAAGCTGACGTCCCCGTGCGACTTCAGCTTTGCCACCACGGCGCCCACCGGCGCGTGCGCGGGAAATCCCATCGGGTCCACCATCATCACGGTCGGCGAGGGCGTGTGGTTCAACGCCGACATGATCCGGAACGGCGACGGCTCCAACGGGGTGCACAACCCGTTCTACGCCGAGGCGCTCCTGCTAGGCAGCACGCAGGCGCTGCGGGCGCGGTACACCTACCTGCCGCCGGCACCGCCGGCCGAACGGGCCCGTACCGCAGCCCGCGCGCAGGCGCTGGCGGTGAGCGCCCGGTAGAGAGGTCTACGATCCAGGGGTGCGCCGCGTCGCGCCGCCAGCGGCGTGCGCGGACGCACCCCGCAATCCCCATCAGTCGGCGGCGTTCCTCACGCGGAGTGGACCCGTGCCATCAGTGTTTCGCCTGGCGCTCTGCACGACATGGCTCGTGTCGGCGTCGATGGCCGGGGCGTTCACCCTTCCCGGACTGTCGGCGCAACAGCCCAGCCGCTGCGTCAGCTGCCACCAGACCCTGCCGGAAGCGTCCCAGGCGGGCCACGGGTTTTCCGCGTGGCTGGGTTCCGGGCACGCCACCGCCGGCGTGGGGTGCGAGGCGTGCCATGGTGGAGATCCCGCCGCCTCGGACAGGGTCGTGGCCCACCGGACCGTGGTCCGCTCCGGCGACCGTACGAGCCCGCTCTACTACACGCGGATCCCGGCCACCTGCGGGCGCTGTCACGCGGCGCAACTGGCGTACTTCCGGTCGAGCGTTCACTTCGCCCGCCTCGAGAGCGACGGCCGCGGCCCCAACTGCGTTACGTGCCACGGCGCCATGGCCACGTCCGTGCTGACCCCTGAGCAGGTCCTCGGCACCTGCTCCGCCTGCCACGTGGCGGGCGGGTCTGCTCCTGTGGACAAGGCGCGCGAGAGCGCGCCGGTGCTGTTCCTGGTGCGCTCGGAAGCCATTCTCTATCACGTGGTCTCCTCGGTCGCGACGCGGGCGCCTGCGGCGCGGGCCGCGCGCGCGCGGGCGTCGCTCGCCAGCGCGCAGCGCAACCTCAGCGCCGCCGCGGAGGTCTGGCACACCTTCAGGCTCGATTCCGCGTCCGCCCGACTCGCGGCGGCGCAGGCGGACGTCCTCAGTGCCTGGGCCGCGCTCGGCTACGCCGCGCCGCCGCCCCGCACCTCAGCGCGGCCGGCCACCCGCCAACGGCCATGAGCCACCACCCGCGCGGTCTGCCGCTCGCGTCGGTCGCACTCGGCGGGGTGCTGGCGGTGCTCCTTGCGTTCAGCCTCGGGGCACCGCGGCGCCTGGCGTCGCTGATCGGATCCGGAAAGGCCGAGCACCGTCTCGACGGACGGGTCACCCCCGGCGAGTACCGGTTCCAGTGGACGGACGACGCGAGCAAGCTGAGCTTCTCCTGGACGATCAGCGGCGATCGGCTGCTCGGGGCGATCACGACTCCGGACACCGGCTGGGTCGCCGTCGGGTTCGGCGGCCAGGGGCCGCTGATGTTCGGGGCCGACATCATCATGGGCGCAGTGGACGGCAGCGGCGCCCACCTCGGCGACCATTACGCCAACTCGCCCACTGACCAGGCAGCGGACACTACGTTGGGCGGGCGCAACGACGTGGCGACCGGGGCCGGCTTGCAGACGGCGGCGGGCACGACGATCGAGTTCGAGCGCTCCCTCGCGACGCACGACTCCACGGACCAGCCTATCGAAGCCGGCCAGACCCATGTGATCCTGGCTTCGGCCAGCGACGACGACTTCACGGTCTATCACTCGGGCGGCAGCAAGGCGGTCGCCCTGCTGGACCTGTTCAACGGGCCGCCAGCTGCGAGCGCGCACGCTGCGCTGCTGCCGGACCACCTCGACGAGGTGCAGATCTTCCTGGCCACGTGGGCGGCGCTGATGCTCATCATCGGCTTCCACGGGCTGGCGGCAGGCTGGATGGAGACCGGGCCCGGACCGGCCGCTGACACCGGCGCGCTGGACGTTGCGACCATCCTGTTCCCGGTCCTGATCCTGGTAGAACTGGTGGCGCTCGGCACCTTCGGGGTGGGGATCGTGGTCGCGGTGCCGGTGTGGGTGCTGGGGTTGGCGCTGGCGGTCGGCCTGCTGGCTCTCGCGGGAATCGTCGCGGCGTACAGCCGGGCGTTCGTGCCCCTCGAGGTCGTCAAGAAAGAGCGCGACGACGGGATCCCCTGGTGAGTCCTGCACGTCGGCTGACCGCTGCGAGGAGGAGCTGAATGGACCGCCGTCGTTTCGCGGACCTGTCGCTGAAGACCGGGATCGTCGCCGCCGTCGCGTCGGCGATTCCGGGACTCGTCACGCTGCGCGGGCGCACCCGGGCGTCGGCCAGCCGCACGATCGCCGAGGGCGACCGACTGGTGTTCGCGCTCGGTCAGAATGCCAACCAGCCGGTCACCGACGGGAGCTTCGTGCAGAACGAGGCGGTCCTGGCCTTTCCCGAGGGCAAGGCGGAAAACCACGACAACCTGGTGCTCGTGTGCAAGCTGAACCCGGCGATGATGGCCGAGCCGACGGACCTGAGCGGCGCCGTCGGCGGGATCGTCGCCTACAGCGCCCTGTGCACGCACCTGGGATGCACCGTGCGGTTCTCCGAAGAGCCGATGGACATGGCGCCCTTCCCGCACATCCACTGCCCCTGCCATGCGGCCTCGTTCGATCCGCACAAAGGCGCGATGGTGATGGGCGGGCCCGCCCCGCGGGCGCTGCCGCAGCTGCCCGTGCGCAAGAACGACGCGGGCGAGATCATCGTCACCGGACCGTTCTCCGGGCCGATCGGCGTGAAGGTCTAGGTAGTGTCCGTCGCC
>JAUYOW010000007.1 GCA_030697825.1 Gemmatimonadales bacterium
GTCAACGAAGGCTTCTCCGGCGGCGAGAAAAAGCGCAACGAGATCTTTCAGATGGCGGTGCTCGAGCCGAAGCTGGCAATCCTCGACGAGACCGATTCGGGCCTCGACATCGACGCCCTCAAGCTCGTTGCGAACGGCGTCAACGCGATGCGGAGCCCGGAGCGCGCCATCATCGTCGTCACCCACTATCAGCGGCTGCTCGAGTACATCGTCCCCGATTTCGTTCATGTGCTGTCGGGCGGCCGGATCGTGAAGTCTGGCGACCGGGCGCTCGCGCTCGAGCTCGAAGACAAGGGGTACGGCTGGATCGAGCCTGAGGCGGCGGCCGCCGCCCAGGCCGCGAAGGCGTAAGGACATCCGCATGACTCTCGTCCAGTCCAGTCCGCAGACCGACGCCTATCTGGCCGATTTCGAACGTCTTGCCACCACCCGTACGGTGACCGAGCCCGCATGGCTGCGGAATTTGCGCCGGACGGGGATCGAGCACTTCGCCGACGCCGGCTTTCCCACGACGCGCGACGAGGAATGGAAGTTCACCAGCGTCGCGCCGATCGCCGACCGGCCTTTCGCGCCGGCGCACGATAGCCAGAGCGGCCTCGCGACGGATCTGGTGGAGAGCTGGGCCGGCGCACTCGGCGGCTGCCGGCTCGTGCTGGTGAATGGCGCGTATGCGCCACAGTTTTCCGTCGGCGGGTTGCCTGCCGGCGTGCATGTGTCCAGTCTGCGGTCTATCCTGGCCACGAACCCGGCGGCCGTGGAGCCGTATCTCGGCCGGTTCGCCCCGCCTGATCGGCAGGCGTTCACGGCGCTGAACACGGGCTTCCTCCAGGACGGCGCGTTCGTGTGGATCCCGCCTGGCACGATCGTCGAACAGCCCATTTCGCTGCTGTTCGTGTCGGCATCGCCCGAGACCGCCAGCGTGTCGCACCCGCGCGTCCTGATCGTCGCCGGCGACCGCAGTCAGGCCCGGATCGTGGAAGGCTATGTCGGTCCGCCGGGACAGGAGTACTTCACGAACGCGGTCACCGAGGTCGTGGTCGGTTCCGGCGCGGTGGTCGACCATTACAAGGTGCAACGCGAGAGCCAGCGCGCCTGTCA
>JAUYOW010000008.1 GCA_030697825.1 Gemmatimonadales bacterium
TCGGGCTTCGAGGCCTGCGCGCGCAACCGCACGCTGCTCGACAGCGCGGCGGCCATCGCGCGGCAGGACGACTTCTCGCAGTCGTCGACCCGGCGGCAGTTCTCGCCGCGCATCGCCATCAGCTTCCCGATGTCGGCGACCTCGACGGTGTACTTCAACTTCGGCCGGTACTCGCAGAACCCGCTGTACAACAACCTGTTCCAGAACACCGGCATCGGCCTGGATTCGGGCGCGGCCGGCGGCGGCTTCTGCTCCGGCGCTTCGTCCGTGAGGCCGGGCACCACCGAGTGCCTCCCGACGTTGTTCTCCGACCTCTTCAGGACGGCGTTCGTCGGCAACACCAACCTGCTGATCGAGGGGACGACGGCCTACGAGGTCGGCTATTCGTCGGAGCTGTCGCGCCTCTACGGGCTCTCGGTGGCGCTGTTCAGCAAGGACCAGTACGGCCTGTCGGGGGTCAAGAACGGCGGTCTCGACGCCCTGGGCAACCGGGTCTTCGACCCCGGCAACACCTACGGGAAGAGCCTGCTCGACTACTCGGTGATCCTGAACCAGGACTTCCAGACCGTCCGCGGGTTCGAGATCCAGCTCCGCCGGCGCGTCTCCAACCGCTGGGGCTTCAACATCAACTACTCGTTCGCGCAGGCGACCACCAACGCGGCCCCGCCGGAGCTCGAGCAGGAGTCGCAGCGGCGTGGCGACCCGACGGCGCGGCAGGAGCTCCGGTCGGAGATCGACCAGTCGCACGTCTTCAACACGTCGCTCCAGTTCCGCGTCGGCGCGGACGCGCCGCGGTGGCCCGTCATCGGCCGCCTGCTGGTGAATTCCGACGCGAGCGTGACGCTCCGGGCGGCCAGCGGCCTGCCCTACACCCCGACGCTGACGTTCCAGGGGTTGGGGAACAGCCAGGCCGAGCGCAACAGCGGCCGGGGCCCGAGCACCCTTACGGTGGATCTGCAGCTGGCCAAGCGGTGGACGATGGGCAACCTGCTCTACGGTGGGTTCATCCGGGTGGCCAACCTGTTCAACACCCGCAATTGCATCCAGGTCTTCCCGACCACCGGCCGGTGTGACGCCGGCACGATCGACCAGAGCACGCGTCGGCAGGGCAACACGACCAATACGGAAAGCTCGTCGTTCTACAACCGATCCTGGTACTACTCGTCCGAGCGGTCGATCAACGCCGGCATCCGCGTGAGCTTCTGAGCGGTGTGGCGGCCCCCGGCCCGGCCTTCAGGCCGGGCCGCCGGCTGCCCCCCGAGCAGCGCTCGACCAACGCCAAGGAGTAGACATGTTCATTCCTCGTCGCATTCGCGTGCCGGTCCGCCCGTGGGCGCTGCTCGCGGCCGTCGCCGCGGCCTCGTTCGCCGCGCCCGATGCCGTCCGCGCGCAGGCCCGGTCCGGCGGCGAAACCACGGTGATGCTCGATGAAGCGGGCCGCGCCACACCGATCCGCAGGCCGGGGGCCTTCAACCTGTTCGGCAACCAGGACCTGGCTTTTGCCGGCATGCACGGCACCGGCAACCTGTGGAGCTTCATGACCAACGTCGGTCCGTGCGAGACCGGCTTCTTCGCGCAGCGCTGCCTCCGCCTCGCCGCCGGCAACCGGTTCCAGTACTTCGAGCTGGGCCTGCTGGCCGGTGTCCCGCGCGGAGACTGGATCAAGAACCGCGACCGGGCGCCCAGCCTGCGCAGCGCGCGGGGCGATGGCTACAGCCAGATGCGCAACGATCTGACGTTCCAAGGGAGGATGGAGATCGGCCCCAAGGACGGCACGCTCGGCACGCTGTTCTCCGGGGCCACCGCGACGACCGACGGAAGCTGCCAGGACAACTCGCAGAGCAACAACGGCATTCTGAGCGCCGGCCTCCAGTTGCTCGGCAGCTCGAACTGCACCCCGACCTGGCCCGCGGGGACGTGGCTGGGTGACCGCCCGATCCCGACGGAGAGCTGGATTGCGCTGTTCCAGTCGCAGGGCGCGGCGTTCACCTTCGATTTCTCCCGGGTACCGGCGAACCTCAAGCAGCAGACTCGGTTCATAGGGACCAACTTCGCCACCTACGGGGCCGCGTCGGACCACCACTCCGGCATCCGGGCCACCTACGGGTCGGTGATCCCGGGCGGCGTGGGAGATCCGACCAACGACGGCTGGCCGCTGGGGCTGGACTTCGAGTTCCAGGCGTTCAACTACGCCCTGCCGGCCGTGCAGTCGGTCATGTACTACCAGCTGCTGGTCATCAACAATTCCGCGCAGGTGTACGGCGTCGGGCTGGACTACGACTCGCTGTACCTGGGCCTCACGCAGGGAGTGGGCCTCGGGGGCCAGGCACCAGCCGAGTACTTTGAGCCCGGGCGCGGCGCGGCCATCTTCGTCCAGAACGGCACCACGGTGAACTGCAACAACTCCCTCGCGCCCACCGGCGTCACGGGCTGCGCCAACGCCGCAGGCACGGGCTTCGCCACCGGCGGCGCCTCCGCCGTCATCTTCCTGAGGAGCCCGATCGGCGACCTCAGGAACAAGCTGTTCACCCGGGTGGGATCGGCGTTCTACCTGCCCAGCCACCCGTTGGCGGGCGACACCATCACGTTCAACCACGGGCACGCCTGCGGGTTCTCCGCCTGCTCCAACAACACGCCACGGCTCAATGACAAGCGGGGCTTCGGCCTGCTGTCGTCCACCGAGGAGAACGTCCTCGACGGCCGGACACCCGGCTCGATCGCCGCGGCGGAGTACTGGCTCAGCTTCCGCAGCCGCGCCTTCCCGACCCAGGACGGCAAGTACAACAAGTGGGTGCCGCCCGGCAACTGGGACTACAACGGCGACGGGGTCCTGGACACGTTGAGCTTCGAGAGCTGCGGCGGTGCCACGGGATCCGCGTTCGTCACCATGCGGCCGACCGGCTGCATCGCGACCTATGCGGACACCATGCCGGGCAAGCAGAACAACCGGGTCGGCAACATCGGCGGCGTCATCAGCGCCGGCCCGATCAAGCTGGCCGCGGGCGACACCGTGACCTTCATGTTCGCGTTCGTCACCGAGCTCCTCCAGTCCCCTTTCGAGGCGGCTGTCAATGCCGCCATCGATTTCTACCAGTCGTTCTTCTTCGGCCCGGAGCCGCCGGTCGTCACCGACATCGTGTCGAGCGAAGTGGCTGTCGGGGGCGACCTCAGCGTGGTGAACCTGTTCTTCAACGACGCGCCGGAGCGCTGGGTGGACCCGTTCCTGCTCGACTTCGCCGGCAAGGTGACCAGTGCCGCCGCGGGCACGGAGCTCGCGCGGCTCCGGACGCTCAACCCGAACTTCGTGAGCCAGATCAATGCGCGCGCCGCGGACAACCTCCAGGAGATCGAGGTCTTCAAGTCCTGTGACGGCGGCGCCACCTTCACGTCGGACGCGAACTGCACCCCCGATCCTGCCGTGGACGAGGTCGGCAACCCCGTCGGGGTCGGCTGGCAGGCCTACCGGATCCTGCGGCGCGCCGATTTCGCCGGTGGCGACATCCCCAACGTCTTCCAGGATCTGAATGTGACGGGCGGGCAGACGCTCCTGTACGTGATGCTCGGCAAGACGCGCGGGGGGGTTTTCGCGGTCATTGACTCGCTCGACACCAACGCCGACGGCGTGTTCGACGCGATCGGCGGGCGGAGCTTTACCGCCGCGCCGCAGCTCATCAACTCGCTGAGCCGCTCGGCCTCCGATCCGAACGTCGTTTCCCTGTACGTGCCGTTCAGCAACCAGGCCGGCTCCACCAATACGCAGTTCGCGCCCACCGGCCAACAGGGCGGAGCCACGGTGCCCGTCGGTCTGCAGCCCACCGGCACCGTCGTACCGGGGACCTACCGCTTGGCGTTCGGGAACAACATTCGGATCATCGAGGTCCACTCCTCGGTCGTGCCGGAGTCCGTGATTTCCTCGACGGTGCGGCTGAAGGACAGCGTGGTCACCGGGGCAGCCACGTCCGCGCGCTTCGATACCGTCATCGGCGTCAGCACGGCGCCCCGCGGCGTGCCGTTCGCCGCCGCCCTCTGTGGGGTGCCCGCGACGGCCGGCTGCGCGGCCAGGACCACCAACGGCGATACGACCTTCTACGGCTTCTCCTCGGCCGGGACGCTCGGCTTCATGCTGGTGAACGAAAGCGGCACCCCGCTGTTCGTGTCCACCACGCTGACCGGCGCGGCGGCCACGCCGGCAGCGTTCTTCGCCAGCCGGGACTACACCGGCTTCGTGGTCTCGGTCGATAACCGGAACGCGGGGACGTTCGCCGCGGAGACGACGCTGGAAAACGGGGCGTTCATCCCGCAGGCCAACGTCAACTCCTTCCGGGTGCAGTGGCGGCAGGAGACGGCCACCCGGACCATCGGGACGGGAAACTACCACGTCCAGTGGACGGGTGATCCGTTCGGCGTCCGGCGCGGCTTCACCATCAACTTCTCCGATCCCACCGTGACGGCCGCGGCGCTGGCCGACAGTCTCGCGGCGCGGACCGCGACGCCCGCGGCGACGGACACCGGGCTGGCGGCCATCCTCGGCGTTGACCCGGCCACGATTC
>JAUYOW010000009.1 GCA_030697825.1 Gemmatimonadales bacterium
TTCGCGCCGCTGGTGGAGCCGGGCGTCACGGGATCGCACACGACGCTCACGAGCGCGGACATCGAGGCGCTGCCGGTCGTCGGCATCGGCGGGGTGCTGCAGCTGCAGCAGGGGTATTTCCAGGTCCCGGAAAACACCGACGTCGTCTCGTTTACGGAGTCGCGGCGCAACACCCAGACGCCGGTGAGAATCCGCGGCGGCCGCGGCGGCGAAACCCTGACGATGATCGACGGCGTGCCGATCAACAACTTCGTGTTCGGCGGGCCGGCGTTCGACATCACGAAGGAAGCGGTCGAGCAGTTGAGCTTCGAGCGCGGCGGCTTCGAGGCGCAATACGGCAACGCGATGAGCGGCATCATCAACATCGCGACGCGCGAGGGCGGGACCGACCTGGCGGGGGCGCTCTCCTACCAGACGTCGTCGGTGGGCGGGATGCTGGGCAACCGGCCCGACGAGCTGCTCAACTTCGGCCAGTTCGAGGGGTTCCTGTCGGGACCGGTGCCGGGCTCGAACCAGCGGCTGCGGTTCATGCTCGCCGGCCGGCAGTCGTCGGGCCAGGACCGGGTGATGCGGTTCGACAACGACGTCCGCAACAACACCAACCCGTCCACGGCCGCGACGGCTCCGGACGTGCAGGACCTGATCCCGGGCCTGCGGGCCTTCGGATCCGACCAGTTGCGCGACATCTTCGGCAAGCTGACGCTGCACGTCACGCCGCAGGCCAAGTTGAGCGTGTCGGCGGTCAGCTACCAGCGCCAGCGCCTGCCGTTCAGCTTCGAATACCTCTTTGCGGCCTACAACTTCCTCGGCACGCCGGCGGTCCAGACCCTCACCGACAGCCTGGTGGTGGGTGGCGGCGAGCTGGGGGCGCGGGGGCCGGTGGGCGCCGCGCGCCTCGAGGACGTGGTGCAGGGCAGCATCCGGGCCGACCGCACGCTCTACATGGCACGGTGGGAGCACGTGATGGGCCGGTTCCTCTACAAGGCCGCCGTGGGCTACTTCGAGCAGGAGCGCAACACCTGCAACTTCTTCAGCGCGATCTGCATGGGTGACCGGTTCGCCGACGTCAACTTCTCGGGCACCCAGTTCGTGAGGCCGAACTCGGTCGGCAGCCCGATGGGCGGCGCCGACGACTTTTTCGGCGGCGAGCGGCTGCGCACGACGATGCTGCGCGGCGACCTCCAGTGGCAGGCGTCGGACCACCACAACCTGCAGTCCGGTATCTTCTACCAGAACCACAACCTGCGCTACCTCGAGGTCCTCAACCAGGGTGTGAACGCCCCCGTCATAATCCCCGGCGGGTACAACGCCAAGCCCTGGGACGCGGCCCTCTATTTCCAGGACCGGATCGAATACGACTTCCTGGTGGTAAAGCTCGGGTTCCGCTACGACTATGGACTCGCGGGCGGGCTGTTCTTCACCAATCCGCGTGACCCGCTCAACGGGACCAGCGCCCGCGAGGTCTGCAACGGGACGGCGTTCGGCAATACGTCGTGGTCCGACCCGTCGACGGGCCTGTCGGGCTTCGAGGCCTGCGCGCGCAACCGCACGCTGCTCGACAGCGCGGCGGCCATCGCGCGGCAGGACGACTTCTC
>JAUYOW010000010.1 GCA_030697825.1 Gemmatimonadales bacterium
CCTACACGCCCTTTACGCCCAGTGATTCCGGACAACGCTCGCACCCTCCGTATTACCGCGGCTGCTGGCACGGAGTTAGCCGGTGCTTCCTCTAAGGGTACCGTCAATCCCGGTCGGGTATGAGCCGCCGGGCCTTCGTCCCCTCCGACAGTGGTTTACAACCCGAAGGCCGTCATCCCACACGCGGCGTCGCTGCGTCAGGCATTCGCCCATTGCGCAATATTCCCCACTGCTGCCTCCCGTAGGAGTCTGGGCCGTGTCTCAGTCCCAATGTGGCTGGTCATCCTCTCAGACCAGCTACCCGTCGTAGCCTTGGTGAGCCATTACCTCACCAACTAGCTGATAGGCCGCAAGCCACTCCGTCGGCGTGAGGTTGCCCCCACTTTCATCACCCGGGATGTCCCAGGCGAATTCATGCGGTATTACCCGGCCGTTGGGCCGGCTATCCCCCACCGTCGGACATGTTGCTTACGTGTTACGCACCCGTTCGCCACTGACCTGGAGTTGCCCCCAGGCCCGTACGACTTGCATGTGTTAGGCACGCCGCCAGCGTTCGTCCTGAGCCAGGATCAAACTCTCCAAGAGTTTGAATCAGCTCGTCCGAACAACTGTGTTCAGCTGTCCGAATCACTTTACAAAACTCAGAATTGGTCCCCTCCCGCAGCACCTCTGAGAGCACTACGGTAAGAGCGGGGCCACACGAGTTCCGCACTCTCCGATTCGATTATCAAAGAACAGTCCGCGCGAAAAACTCGCGGTCAGACAATCAAAATAGAGGGGGAGCTGGGGCAAGTCAACTCCCCAACCAAGGCGGATTTAGGGGCTCTTCGGCAGGCGGAATCACCCCGGCCAGGGGCCACGATGCGGAACGCGCCAGGAGGGACTCGAACCCCCGACCCGCAGCTTAGAAGGCTGCCGCTCTATCCAGCTGAGCTACTGGCGCAGCAAAGACAGACGCGCAGACGCACCGACGCGCAGACGCGCAGGAAAGACGGCCTGAATCTATAACACCGAGGCGTCCCGGTCAGCCCGTCAGCTTCTCGAGGGCCGCCTTCAGCTGGCTCGCCGACTGCCAGCGATCCTTGGGCGCCTTGGCGAGCGTCTTAGCGAGGACCCTGGCCAGAGGCTTCGACACCTCCCGCCGGAACTCCCGCACGTCGGGGATCGCGGCCTTCTGGTGCAACTCCAGCAACGCCGCCTCGCTCTGGTGCTGGTACGGCGGCCGCCCGGCCAGGCTCTCGAACAGTACGCATCCCAGCGAGTAAAGGTCGCTACGATGATCGATCTCGGCACTGCCGGCCGCCTGCTCGGGGCTCATGTAAGGCGAGGTCCCGACGGTGAACCCGGACCGGGTGACGCGCTCGCCCTCAGAAACCTGGACGGCGCGCGCGATGCCGAAGTCGAGCAGAATCGCCCCTCGCGGCGCGAGCACGATGTTCTCCGGCTTCACATCCCGGTGCATTATCCCGTTGGCGTGCGCGTGCGCCACCGCGTCGAGGAGCTCCCGCGAGCCGCGCAGCGTGGGCTCGATAGGCGCCTGCTTGTGCTGGTCGAGGTACTGCCGGAGCGTCGGCCCGTCCACGTACTCCATCACGTAGTATAGGAACCACCCGGCCTCTCCGTAGTCCAGGAGCCGAGCGATGAGGGGATGGTCGAGCTTCTGGAGGACGCTGATCTCGCGGAGGAACCGTTGCGCGGTGATGCTGGGGAGAAGCTCCGGACGCAACACCTTTAGCGCCACCGCCCGGCCGCCCTGGTCCCGAGCGAAGAACACCCGCGCCGCTCCACCGGCCGCTATCTCTCGATCCACCGCGTAGCGGTCGCCCAGGGCTTGGCGCACCATCGGGAGCAGCTCGCGCGGAATAGCGCACCTCCGGCGCTGCGGGGATGGGGCAATAGTCGGGGAAACCGCGTGAAGCCGCAAGCCGGAGGGACGATCGAAGAGAGAATGGCGTTGAGGGTCGAAGAGGCAAGGGCGTTGAAGGTTCAAGAGAGAAAAGCGTTGAAGAGTTGAGAAAAACGCGTAGGTTGGGCCCATGACTCGCTCACTCGCTCTCGCGCTCGCGATCCTCACCGCTCCGGCGGCCCCGGCTCTAGCCCAGGGCACCCAGGTCGTGCTCCTGGGCACCGGCACGCCCAACCCCGATCCCGATCGCTCGGGACCCGCCGTCGCGGTGGTGGTGAACGGGAGCGCTTATCTGGTGGACGCAGGTCCCGGTCTGGTCCGGCGGGCGGCTGCCGCTCAGCGTCGCGGCATCGCCGCGCTCGCGGCGCCCAACCTCAAGATCGTCTTCCTCACCCACCTCCACTCGGACCATACCGTCGGCCTCACCGACCTCATCTTCACCCCATGGGTCCTGGAGCGCGCCGCCCCGCTCGAGGTGTACGGCCCACCAGGCATTGGCGCGATGACGGCCCACCTCGTGGCCGCCTTCCGGGAGGACATCCGGATGCGCACCGAAGGCCTCGAGCACGCCAACCGCACCGGCTATCAGGTCAACGCCCACGAGATCCGACCGGGACTCATCTACGCGGACAGCAACATCCGCGTCACGGCGTTCCTGGTGGAGCACGGCTCCTGGCTGGAGGCGTACGGATTCCGTTTCGACACCGCCGATCGCTCGATCGTCGTCTCCGGCGACACCCGCGCGACCGATGCCGTCGTGGAGGCTTGCAACGGGTGCGACGTTCTAGTGCACGAGGTCTACTCGCAGGTAGGCTGGGAACGCCGAGAGCCTCTATGGCGGCGCTACCACGCCAGTTTCCACACCTCCGCGCCCGACTTGGGCCGCATCGCGGCGCGCGCGCGGCCCGGGCTGTTGGTGCTCTACCATCAGCTATTGTGGAGCGGCACCGAGGGGGACGTGCTCGCGGACATCCGCGCCGGGTTCAGCGGCCGGGTGGTGTTCGGGAACGATTTGGATGGCTACTAGGCGTTGAGCAACGCTCTAGCCCTATCATGTCCATCTTCGTGGCAGACGCCCTCGGCCTGTGGCGGCACGACCTGAATCCCTCGTAGCGCGTTGGCGGGCTGGGGCGTAGATTGGGGCCGCTCGGAACGGCACTCCGCTCTGCGCCCTATTCCGCGAGGACTATGAGCTTATCGCCGCTCGGCGCGCCGCTCGTCCGATAGGCGGCCGTGAGGGACCTCCCCACCTCGAGAGAGTAGCGTCATGCGCGTAGGGATCCTCGACATTCTCGCGCTGCCAACCCGCCGACCGGCAGAGAACTTCTATCGCCTGCTGTTTACGAAGCAGTTCGCCAGCGTTACCCCACAGGCAATCTCAGTGTGGTGCCGCCGGCTGGGCCACGATACGTACTACGCAACTTACTACGGCGTGGGCCACGCGCACCGGTTGCTGCCGTCGGACCTGGACGTGGTTTTCATCTGCTGCTACTCGCAGGCGAGCCCGCTCGCCTACGCCCTGGGCGCCATCTACGCCAGGGCCGGCACACGGACCGTGATCGGTGGGCCACACGCCAAGGCGTTTCCGCTCGACTGCCTCAGGTTCTTCGACCTGGTCGTGAAAGAGTGTGACGAGACGCTCATTGCCGACATTCTCGCCGGGCAGTTCGATCCCGGCTCCGTGATATCGAGCGCGCGACCGTTCGATGACCTGCCACCGGTGGAAGAACGGTTGCCGGAGATTCGGGCCTCAGCCTTCTTCTGGAACCGTCTGGGTTCTCCGCTGACGTCCGTTCCGATGCTGGCCAGCATGGGCTGCCCCTACTCGTGCAACTTCTGCATCGATCACAACAACCCGTATCGTGCGCTGCCGCGCGATCGCCTGGCCGCCGACCTGCGGTTCGTTGCCCAGAAGCTCCCGGGCACACCCATCTCCTTTCACGATCCGAACTTCGCCGTGAAGTTCGACGAGGTCTTCGATGTTCTCGAGGCGGTCCCAGTGAACGAGCGCATTCCCTACATCATGGAGAGCTCGCTCTCGATCCTGCGCGGCGACCGGCTCAAGCGCCTGAAGGACACCAACTGCGTGTTCGTAGCTCCGGGCGTCGAATCGTGGACCGACTACTCCAACAAGGCGGGCGTGGGGCGCCAAGGCGGCGTCGAGAAGGTCAACCGCGTCGTTGACCACTTCCAGCAGCTGCACGAAAACGTGTTGTACCTCCAGGCCAATTTCATCTTCGGGCTGGATACCGACATCGGCCGCGCGCCCATCGAGCTGACCAAGCTCTTCATGGACGGCACGCCGTTCGCCTGGCCCGCGATCAACATTCCGGTCCCCTTCGGCGGAACGCCGCTCTACGACGAGTTCATGCGCAACGGCCGCATCCTCATGGCCATGCCGTTCGGCTTCTACTACGCACCGTACCTGGTGACCACGCTGAAGCACTACGAGCCGGTGGACTACTACGAGAAACTGATCGAGCTGTTCGCGCACGCCTCGACGCCGGCGATGCTCAAACGGCGCCTGGCGACCACAACGAACTGGCGCGTGAAACTCCTGCACTGGTCGCGCACGGTCGGCACGCGCTCGCGCATTGCCGGGTTCGTTCGTATCCTCGAGATGCTTCGCACGGATCCCCATTTCCGCGCGTTCCACGAAGGACGGACGGAAGCGCTCCCCGAGTATTACCATCAGCAATACGAGCAGGGACTCGGCCAGTACGCGGAGCTAGTGAGTCGCACCGACCGTATTCCGAACCTGGAGCGCGCCGACTGGCGCACCGGTATCCATGCGAGGGTGGTAGGCGTGTAGCCCGGTGGGGCGAACAGGAAAAGGGATGGCGGCACTCGGGGATGGCGCCCACCGATGCCGGCCCGTATCCTAGACCGATAGGTAGGATTGCCCCGCGCTTGGAAGCTCGCTCGGCTTCGCTCTGACGCTTCTTGTTGGTTGGGCGCACCTCTTCCCCGAAGGTCCGGCATGGACCGTCCGCCTTCAACCGTGTCGTGGAAGCGGTTGCTTTCCAAGTTGTGGTGGAAACACAACTGGAAGTGGGCCGTTCCGGTCGCCGGCCTGGCCCTCCTTCTCTTCGGTCCGGTGTTGCTCGTGGTCATCCCCCTCGTCTACCTCGGCGTACGCCAGAGCAGGAAACACACAGCTAAGCTGCGGCACGTCTGTGAAGTCCTCGGATTCGCCTTCGAGGACACTGAGGTCCGGGAACTCGGCGCCCGGTTCGGCGATTTCCCCCACTTCGCGCTGTCCGGCGGCACGGGTCGGGGCCTGATGACGGGGTCGCTGGCCGAGCACCCAGTCACGGTGATGGAACACTTCTACGGCATCCGCTCGAAGTACAGCGAGACGCTGGCCGTATTCCCGGACGGCGCGAAAGGGCTGCCGGACTTCGAGCTGGCCCCGGGCTTGGGGGCTTTGGGTGAGAAGATCCAAGCGGTGTTCGGCTACCAGGACATCAACTTCTCGGAGAACGAGGAGTTCTCGAAGCACTACGAGCTGCGAGGCACGAATGAGGCGGGGATCCGGCGTACGTTCGACGCGACGATGCTGGCGTTCTTCGCCGCGAACCAGGGGTGGTCGGTCCAGACCCGCGGCGGGGCAGCGATGATCTTCCGCGGCCACAGGCTCTACGCGCCCGCAGAAGTGCCGGGCTTCCTCGCCGAAGCCCTCAACGTGCTCGGCGAGTTGACGCGGCGGTGAAGGACTCGGCGATGCCGGCCGGCTGTCCTCGGGACACCGCGCCCGGTGCTCGAGCGGCTGGAGTCCCTCTGGCGCGAACACGATCGGGAGTTCGCGCGCTTCGCGGAGATGCCGCTCGTCGGCGTCGCCGTGCACATGTTTTCTAGGGAGCGGCTCAGCATGGCTACAGCTCGTCTGACACTATTGCTTGTTGGCGCGGTATTGCTCGGGTGCCGTGAACAATCCCAGACAAGCGGGCGCTCAGCGCCCGCAGCGACCCTGCCAGGCGACTCTACGGGAGCTTCGGCGCCACGCGCTGACACGACGCTCGCGCTCGGGCCCGATCAGTATGTGGCGCACGGCACCTGCCCATTTGAGTGTTGCCGGTACGGCCGCTGGGCTTTCGCTACGGCCGCTGAGGTCCACCGCACCCCTTCGCTGGGTAGCCCGGTGGTCGCACAGGTCTCTCCGCGCGAGGTCATCCTCGCAGACAGTGGCATCGTCGTCGTCACTCCGATCGGTCTCGCGGTGGTTGACTCCGCCGTCGATGATCCCGAGTCGGACTTCAGCTTCGCCGCGGGTGACACCTTGTTTCTGCTCGACTATCTCGGTGAGGGCCTGCGCCGCATACGCGTCCGCGAAGAGACGCTTCGGGTATCCGAGTTCTGGGATTCCACTGGGCGCCATGGGGCGCGCCTCCTTCGGCCGCCGCTGCAGATCTGGTGGGTCCATGTTACGCTCGATCCACCGGGCGTGCGGGGCTGGATACTCATGACGACCGACGTAGTCGCGGGCCCTGAAAACGTAGTTCTGCACGGTGAACACCCATGCTCGTGACGCCGGTGCCGGTTGGAGTTGACGGCGCGCCGCCGGGTCCGGCGTCGTGCAGGTTGCCGTTCTGTGGCGGGGCGGGCTGGGGCAGCATAGGTTTGCCAACAAGGCATGGGCGTTCCGTGCCAACGCCAGTGGCGCACGGAGGCGCCGGTTCACGCATGAAGCACTCGATTCGCAACCCATTGTGCCTCTCCGCCACCGTGATCGGTGTGGCCTTCTCTGCCTGTTCCGATCGCAGCGGCGAGTCTCAGAGGGCACCATCCTCGCGAGCCGACTCTCCACCTGCTCAGACCACACCCGCCGCGTCCACTATCGCGAGTGTCAACTACGACACTATCATTGGCCTCGCCCAGGCGCGCAGCAGCGGTGAGGTCTGCCTTGCCATCCCCGCCACTCTTTCACCAGGTACAGTTGTCACACTCGTTTCAGTCCCCTTCGCGGGAGGAGAACGGGCGGCGACGGCCTTCCCAGCTCAAATTGCCTCTGCGTCTGCCCGCTCCTGCGTCGACTCCACTGGCGTCGGAGTTCAAGAGGGCGGCGACTCGCTTTACACGCTGACGCTCATCAGGGACACGATCACACCCGGGCCAGTCTACTTCGCGGTCGCTGCCCCCATCGACCGCTTCACAGTGCGAGGTGACTCTGTCCATGCACAGCTCGGCCCACGCGATGAAGTACTCTCCTTTCGCGTTTGCACGAGTGGGGAAGGGCTACACTTCGAGGCCTGGCTCGGCGCACCTATCACAGGCAGGCGTGTGTGGAATCGATACTACTATCTCGGATATGATGTCGAGCCGTCCTGTTATTCCGCTGATGACGGGGGGACGCAGTGAGGCGCGGCCCAACACCATTAAGAAGTGCCCTGTCAAGCGCTTGAAGCTGCCGGCAGACCTCGGCCACCGGCCAGCCGGGCCGGTCCACGTCCTGCACAAAGCGCAGTCGCTCGTCCACACGTGACGTCTCCCTCCATGGCATGGCGCCTCCTAGTCGAGGCGCCTGGTTTATCGTGAGTAGACGAGGACTCCACGGCTCCTCGCCGCGTAGCAGTACATCGCCTTCTCGGACAACGAAGAGTTCTCGAATCACTACCTGCTGCGAGGCACGGACGAGGCGGCGGTCCGGCGTGTGTTCGACCCGACGATGCTGGCGTTCTTCGCCGCGAACCAGGGTTGGTCGGTGCAGGCCCATCGCGGCGGGGTGACGATCTGCCGCGGCTGGAAGCTCTCCGCGCCCGCCCAAGTGCCGGGCTTCCTAGCCGAGGCGCTGACAGTGTTCGGGGCGTTCGACAGCCAGGTATCGCCGAGCGGGACGCCGCCGAGCCAATCGCCAGGACTCCCCAGTTCAACTGCACCTCGCCCATCAGCCCACCCGGGAATCCTTGCACTGACACCGAAAACTACTATCGGGGCCCTGCCTTCCCGGAGGGGCTTGTGCCCAGGGTCGGCGGCCAGATCCAGGGAATAGACCTGACGTGGGAGCATGGCGACCTTCAGGGGGTTTCCCTCAGCTTCAAGTCTGGTGTCGATGAGGCGGCGATCCGGAATGCTTTTCGGCTTCCAGATGTGACGGAAGAGAACATGCCAAGAGATCTGACGAACGTGATGTACGTGAGCATACAGCGTTGTGGCAACGACTATTCCTGTCTTCTCCTGCAGGGCTTCGACCACATGGGAGCCGGCGACGTCGACTGTGGCGCCGCGGACGACGGGGACACTACGAGAGACTCGACGCAGATGGCCGCCGCCTGCTGCCCCGACTGGCCGCACCGGTAGACGCGGCCGCCGCCTGCCGAGCCTCATCAGCCCGGTAGCTCCGGTCGTCAGCGTTGCCGTCGTCGGCTTGTTCTTCGCGGGCGGCTTCGTCCCGACGATGTGCGGCTGCGGAGACGGGAAGGCGTATGTCGCCGAGATGAAGAGCGATTTGCGCAACCTGGTGACCGCCGAGGAGTTCTACTTCGCCGACCAGGTGTCGTACACATCCTCGACGACCGCGATCGACTTCGAGCCGTCGGCCGCCGTGAGCGTCTCCATCACGTCCGCTACCGGCACGGGCTGGGCCGCCACGGCGTCACACAACGGCACGGACAAGACGTGCGGCATCTACGTGGGCAGCGCCAGCGCACCGATCGCGGGCCAGAACGAAAGCGAGCCGAAGTGCCAGTGATGTAGCCACCTCTCTCGGGGGTTCACGAGCATGCGGCCTCGTGGGGCAACATGATCGCCGCGGGACGGGACGCTTCGGTGACGGATTGAGCTGCGACTTGCGCATCATTTGGGTACGGTGGACAGGCCGCGGGAACTGGGGCGCGCGCCCGGGCCGGCTTGCCCCGTTGGCGGCCTGAGCGCAGCTTGAACGGCGTCGGTGCGCCCGGACCCCGGGGTACGGTGGCGCCGGCACCGGCCGCTGCATATCATCGCGAGTCTGGCAGGCTAACTCGGCTACGGGGCCGAGTTATCACCCGAGCGTCGACCCGGGCTGTTGCGCGCCGAGTTATGCGCCGATTTGTCGCATAAGCACGGTGTAGGCCGAGTTAGCTGGACAGGAGGACTTTTCGTGAACCGAGGTAGCAAAGCAATGACGGCCATCCTTGGTTCTGCGATCCTTTTTGCCGCATCCGTGGCCACTGCCATTGTCTTCCTATGGCTCCGTGATTGGTTCGGGGCGGGAGACCTTACAGCCTTCATGTTCTGGACAGCCCCAGCGGCTGCTATTGTCATTCCCGCCTCGCTGCTTCTGCGTCGCGTTTCGTTACAATGGTCATCGTATACAGTCCTTGGTCTGGCCGCACTCGTAGCCCTTCTTCTGGGATGGACATGGACCGCGATCGTAGCGGCCGTCCTCGGTCCATGGATCGGGGCATTCAGCGTGCCGGTGCTCTACTGCTGGACCGTGGGTTTTCTCGTCGCGCTCGTTGGAGTTGTTGTTTTCTGGCGCAAAGGCACGTGGCCGACAGGAGCATTCATTACCATAGCTGTCGCTTTCGCTCTCTTCTTCATGCTGCGGTCGCTGTCCACCCCACCACCCGACCTCATCGTGTATCTCAAGGCTGGTGCCACCCAGTCCGAAGTGGATGAAGTCTGGAACGGTGTACTTTCGCGCGCTGATTCGTCAGGTGTCGGCTACTGGCATCTCGATGGAATCCAGTCTCTTTCACGAGCTGACGGCGTGGAGGGTCCTGGCATTCGAATCGGGTTTCGGGCCCGGCTCTCCCGAGCCCGACGCTCTGAGATTCGTGGGGTCGCGCTTTCTGGTCCGAATGTTCGAAACGTCGTTGACGCACCCGCCCTCGGAGCCGGACAGATGCGAGCGAACTTTAGACTCCAACACGGTGCAGGGTCGGCGACACCACCATAGGACATCGCGTGCGTGACCAGCAGGTAGCGCATCCGCACATTCCCGGTCTTGCTGATCCGCCCCCGGTGCTGCCGCTCGCCGGAGCTGTACTCCTGCGGCGTCAGGCCGAGGTACGCTTCGACCTGGTGCTCGCTCTTGAACCGCGTCACGACGTCCAGGGTGGCCACGAACGCCACCGCCGTCACCGGCCCGATGCCCGGCGCGGTGCACAGCTGGGTCACGACCGGATCGCCGGCGACCACGGAGGCCAAGCGCGCGTCGGCGGCAACGATCTCGCCGTTGAGCGGCCCCAGGAGGACGCGCAGCGGCGCCACCTCGGCGTCCAGGAGGGCCGGCAACGGCAGCGCCGGCCCTGTCCGTTATGCCGCCAGCGGCACAACATGGTCACTGGTCGGGTCTTCCGCTCCCTCGTTTCAGACCGTAACATTGTCGCGTCACGCACGCCGCCGCCGTGGGGTTCTCCCGGGGCGTGGTGTTTGGCACCCCACCTCGACGTGGCGGAGGCGCTATGAGCAAGCTCTTCTTTCTGGTCTGGCTCGCGGTAATCGTCGTTGTCATCGCCGGCGTCTGGAAGACCTTCGAGAAAGCGGGCAAGCCTGGATGGGCGTGCCTGGTCCCCATCTATAACGCGTGGGTCGTACTCGCGATCGCCGGCAAGCCCGGCTGGTGGCTGCTCCTCCTGCTCATCCCGGTCGTGAACCTCATCGTGGGGATTCTGGTGTCGATCGCGGTGGCAGAGCGGTTCGGGAAGGGGACGGGCTTCGGCGTTGGCTTGGCGCTCCTTGGATTCATCTTCTTTCCGATCCTTGGCTTCGGCGACGCCCAATACCGTGCCTCAAGCTCAACCGGGCCGACCGCCACGCCTGGCTAGAGGCGGACCGCGCTGGCCACTGGCGGTCAAGGGCATGAAGCTGCCGGCGCGGCCAACCGGCGGTGCTCCGACTTGATCATGGTTTGGCCGCGCCGCAGCTTGACCCCCGCAAAGGGGAGTCAGTCCGGCCTGGGCGCGGACGCCGCTCGCGCCGCGAGAAGTTCGCATAGTGTTCGCATAGTTCGCCGAGGGATAGGAAAGCCCGCCGCACGCAAATGCGCGGCGGGCTTTCGCTTACAGAGTCGGGGCGACGGGATTCGAACCCGCGACCTCCTGGTCCCAAACCAGGCGCGCTACCGGACTGCGCCACGCCCCGGACTCGCCAAGAGTTGCAGCGTTGCAGAGTTGCAGCGGTTACAAGTATACAGGTTACAGGGGCCTGGCGACCAGCGCCGCCGCTACCTGCCTGAAGGCCTCTCCCCGGTGACTGACGGCGTGCTTCTCCTCGGCGGCGGCCTCGCCGAACGACTTGCCGAGCCCCTCGTGAAAGAACAACGGGTCGTAGCCGAACCCGCCGGTGCCCTTCGGCTCGTCGAGGACGCGTCCCCAGCAGCGGCCGGCGAACGATTCCGGCACCGCGTTCGGGCGCCGGATTAACACCGCCACGCAGACGTACGAAGCGCGGCGGCGCGAGGCGTCCGCGCCCAGGAGACGCCGCAGGAGTTCTCCATTGTTCGCCTGGTCCAGCTCCTTCCCCGCCAACGATCCCGCATTCGGCGCGAAGCGCTTGGACTTCACTCCCGGCGCTCCGAGGAGCGAGAGCACCTCGAGACCCGAATCGTCGGCGACGGTGGGCAGCCCGGTGAGCTTGGCGAAGTACTCGGCCTTGGCGCGCGCGTTGGAGAGGAACGAGTCGAACTCCTCGATCGCCTCCTCCTTCGAGCTCCACGCGACGCGCGCCCCATCGAGCGACAGCAGTTCCACGCCGGCGCCGGCTGACTTGAGTACTTCGCCGATCTCGCGGGCCTTGTCAGCGCTGCGGGTAGCGAGGAGGAGCTGGTTCACCGGCCCAGAGCGGCGCGCTGCATGGCGAATAGGCGCGCAGCGCCGGCCATCGCGAGATCGAGCAGTTGATCGAGGTCGGTGCGGCTGAACGTCCCGTTCTCGCCGGTGCCCTGCACTTCCACGAACGCGTCGGGCTCAGCGACGACCACGTTGGCGTCCACTTCCGCGACGCGGTCCTCCGCATAAGGCAGGTCGAGTCGCGGCTCGCCCTCGACGATTCCGACGCTCACGGCGGCGACCAGCCGCGCGAACGGGTCTGCCACGCCGGCGGTGCGGGAGAGCCAGGCGCACGCGTCCGCGAGCGCGACGGCGGCGCCGGTGACGGCCGCGGTGCGGGTGCCGCCGTCGGCCTGGAGGACGTCGCAATCCACGCGGATCGTGTGCTCTCCGAAGTCGAAGCCGGTGAGCGACGCGCGCAGGCTCCGGCCGATCAGGCGCTGGATCTCGTGAGTCCGGCCGCCCGCTCCCTGCCGTTCGCGTGAGGTCCGCTGAAGAGTGGCACGCGGAAGCATGGCGTATTCGGCGGTGACCCAGCCCTTGCCGCTGCCCCTGCGCCACCCCGGCACCCCGGCCTCCACCGACGCGGTGCACAACACCAGCGTCCCGCCCATGCGCACCAGGCAGGAGCCTTCCGCGTAGGGGTTGGCGCCGCGCTCCAACGTCACCGGCCGTAGCTCGGCCGCGCCGCGTCCATCAGGTCTCGCCACGTTTCGCCTTCGCGATGAAGTTGGTGGTGGAATAACCTTCCTCGAGCGGGATGCGCACCACCCGCCCGCCCCTCGCCGTCACGAGGTCCGCGCCCACGATCGCCTCGGGCGCGTAGTCCGCACCCTTCACCAGCACATCCGGTTCCAGCGCCGCGATCAGCTCGTGCGGGGTGTCCGCGTCGAACAGCACTACCGCGTCCACGCTTTCCAGCCCGGCGAGCACGAACGCGCGATCACGCTCGCGGTTGATGGGCCGGTCCGGCGCCTTGCCGAGCCGCCGCACCGAGGCATCGGTGTTGACGCCGACCACCAGCGCGTCGCCCTCGGCGCGGGCGGCCGCCAGCAGCGCGACGTGCCCCCGGTGCAGCACGTCGAACACGCCGTTGGTGAAGACGACCGATCCGGCAACGCCGCGACGCCAGCGTGCCAGTGCCTCGCGACCCATGATCTTGCGGTCGGGGGTGGAGCGCGCGCCGCCGCTCGAAGACACTAGAAGAGCGGGGCGCGCGCGCCGGGCGTGAAGTGGAAGCGGAAGACCTTAACGTAACCGGGAAGCTGGATGACGACCGAGTCGTCGTACGAGGCGCTGATGACGATCTCAATCGGGAACACGGTCGAGCGGCGGATGTCCCACTGCCTCCGCCCCAGCGGCAGGCCGAGGCTGTCCGACTTCGCTACGAGCCGGCGGCGGATCTCGTCGTTGCTGAGCGTGGTGGCGTACAAGGCCTCGGTCTTCACCTCGTCCAGGATCTGGTAGTAGCGGAACTGTACTTCGAAGTACTGGACGCCGTGATAGGCCGCGAACGCGAGAACGAGGAGCACGAGCAGGCACCCCAGCCGCGCCTTCCCGGCCTCGCTACGCCAGCGCTTCACCATTGCGACTGCGCTCCTTCCACGACGTCTGCCACCAGCTTGGCCAGCGCGGTGCGCCGGCCCTCGATTTCCCGCGGCGGCTGGTACTCGCCGTCCACCGACAGCCCATTGCGCTGCCAGAGCGCGCGCCCCAGACGCTGGTCGAATATCTCCACGTTGACGGTGATCTGCACCCGGCGACTGGTCACTTCGACGCGACGCCCTGGCCGACCGACCGCCTGCTCTGACTGATAAGACAGGGGAATGTCGGGATCGTAGCGCACGATCTCGCCGCGGACGACGGCGTCTGCGCCGGCCTCCGGCGCCGCACGGAGCCCGAGCCGCCGCTCGACCGCGTCGCGGATCGCCTGGAATACCTCCTGGGTGAGTGCGGGCTCGCCGGTGCGGTTGTCGAACGGCAGCACCGCCACCGTCCGGATGTGCCCGGGGAGGCCGCCGCCCCGGAACCCGTACACGCACCCCGCCGTGAGGCCGGCGAGGGCCACGGCCGCGAGGCTACGAGCGAAGACGCCAGACTTCACTTGGGAACGCCTCACTCGGCTGCCGGCTAGCGATGTCCACCTCGAACCGGGCCCGCCGTTCGTAGTCGGTGACCTGGGCGCGAAGTACGGCGCCGTCCGAGCCCCGGAAAAGGCGAAGCCGCCCCACCGGCCTACCTGACCGCTCCCGCGTCACGCTGACCAGCGTGTCGCCGCGCATCTCGAACGTCGTGCTTCGGCCGGCGTCGTCGGCCACGCGCCAGAACCTCCGCGCGCCGTCCTCGAGCAACTCGAAACCATTGCCGCCCTCCGGCGTGCGAATCACGCCGAGCGCGGCCCAGAGCGCGAACCGGTCCGGCAGGAGCTGGCCGACCATTTCCTCGGGTTCGGCCCGCACCGAGTCGCCGGCCACGATGAGCGTTCCGCGCGCCACGCCCAACCGGATCGCGACATCCACGCGCACCGAGTCCGGAGGCGCCACCCGCACCGCGCCGGAGCCCGACACCGAGATCCTCCCGTCATCCGAGCGCCAGCGGATTCGAAGCAACTCGCGCCGGCCGGGCGCCGTTCGCGCCGCGGCGGCCTCGAACGCCTCGCGCGAGGCCGGAGCAAAGGCGCCGGCGGGCGTGGCCATCCGCGGCGCGCGACAGCCGCACGCGAGCCCAGCCGTCACGGCGGCAAGATAGAAATGGCGCCAAGGCGAAGCAAGGAAAAAGGGGCTCATGATGCGCGAGCGCACGCTAGTAGTTGAACCCGAACCAGAAGTCCGCGAATCGCCGCCCTTGGTAGTTGGCTGGAAGGCTGTAAGGCACCCTGTCCCCGGCCCCGTATCGCCAACCGAGGTCGAGGCGCAGGACGAGCGGCGAGACGAAGCTCATCCGCAGCCCGAGGCCGTACGCGCCGAGGTACCCCCGGCTGGTGGAACGCGCGGACCACGCGCGACCTACGTCGCCGAAGAACGCGCCCTGGACGCCGGGGAACCGGAACTCGCCGAATGGGAAACCGATCGAGAGGTAATCCGTGATCGGGAACCTCCACTCTAGGTTGGCCATGACGGCGCGCGTGCCGGACACGTACGCGTACCGCGGGTAGCCGCGCAGGGCGTAGGAGCCGCCGATGCTGATCCGCCGCGGCCGAGCGCCGCCGGCGTAGTACCCGAAGCCGCGGAACGCCAAGGCGCTCCGGAGCCCGGTCCGCAGGTAGCGCCGCACGTCGGCCGAGATGACGTAGCTGTCGAACCGGCCGTTCTCGAGATCGGTGACCACGCCGCCGGTGAGGTTGGTCCGTCCGCCGTCGATGGGTCCGGTGGAGAGCCAGAGCGAATTGTCCTGCACCAGGGTGAGGAAGTTCGACGTCAGCACGCCGCGGCGGCGCGGCGCCCCCACGCTGAGGTCGTCCTCCACGATCCCGAAGTCGGTCCGGTCCGAGTGCTCCACCCGCAGCTGGCCCTCCAGGCGGGTGAAGCGGGAGAACGGATACCGCAGCTCGACGAAGCCGCCCACGGCCGTCTCCCGGAAGATCTGGTCGAAGTCTCCCTCGTAGAAGACGCCTCTCACCCGGAAGGCGCCGAAGCCCCAGTTGAGGCGCCGCGTCTGATTGAGGTAGAGCACGGTGCCGTTGAAGTTGCTCACCAGGTCGCCCAGGCTGTTCCCCTGCTGGAACGACACCACGCTGAGGAAGACGAGGTGATCGCCCAGCATGTCTGACAGCAGGAAGGTCGCGCCCTGCGCCGCCCCGACGCCCGGCACCAGCAACGCGTCCCCCGCGGCGAAGTCGAGGGAGTAGCGTTGGTCGTAGCGGGCCGCGTCGGCTCTCGCGTAGCGAGGGTCGTCCAGCTCGGCCCAGCGCCAGGCAGCCGGCTCCCTTTCCGCCGCGAGCCTCACGACGTCCCGGGGCAGCGAGTCCGCGACCGGCGTCCCCATCCCACCCACCGGGTCCGCAGGCGCCGAATCCGGCGGCGGACTGAAGCTGTAGATGTTGAACGAGAGGTTCTCGAACGCACCGAAGACGTAGCGCCCGACCGACGGCACCCACACCGCGTCGAACGTGCCGCCGGGGACCGAGGTCTCCCGCCGTCCGGTCCCGGCCGAGTCCACCACGTAGACATCGAACGTCCCACGCCGGTCCGAGGTGAACGTGATGCGCTCACCGGTGCTGTCGGCGCTCCACCGCGGGCCCTCGTCCCGCCAGGCCCCGTAGGTGAGATAGCGGACGCCGCGGGTACCGCGGTCCAGCACGAAGAGGTTGAGAGCGCCCTCCGGGCCGAAGGCCGTGCGGTCCGACGAGAAGACGACGCGCCGGCCGTCCGGCGCGAACGACGGGTCCAAGTCCTGGTACCGGTCGGAGGTGAGGCGCTCGAGCGTGCCGCCCGGCAGGCGGAGGACGTACAGGTCCGAGTAGCCGGAAATGGACAGGCCGGAGAAGACCACTTCGCTGCCGTCCGGCGACCACGACGGCGACAGGATCGAGACCAGCTCGGGGAACTGATAGCGGCCCACTACCCGGCTGGTCTGGATGTTCCAGAAGAACAGGGCGTCGCGCTCGAGGTACTTGCTCGCGAACACGACCACGCCTTCCGGGGAGACGTCCATTCGCGAGTCGAACGGATGGAACGACTCGAACTCCGCGCTTCGCTCACCCTTGACCACGGTGCGCGACCGCCCGCCGCGGAGCGGCGCGGAGTAGACGTTGGTGTACCCCGACTTCGGCGAGAGGTAGAGGACCTGTGGCTCGGAATCGCCCGGCGCGGTCCATACCACCGGCTTCACGGCCAGTGACGCGACGCGATGCGCGGCGATCTCCAGCGGCCGCTGCTCGGTGACCAGCGGGTAGTAGCGGCGCCGCATCTCGTACTGCCACTCGGCGGTCAGCTGGGCGAGGCTCCTCCCGAAGACCCCCCGGGCCAGCGCGTCGAAGTCGTCGTATTTCCAGATGTCGTCGTAGGCCTGCACCAGTCGCCACTCGCCATAGCGCTCCGCCAGGAACCGGATGAGCGTGCCGCCCAGCGGGTAGACGATCCCGCCGTATGCGAAGGTGAGCTGTTCGAGCGTGGGCAGCCGCCCGGAGACGGTGATGTCCCTTAGGATCATCTCGTCGCGCGTGTCCTCCCCGCCCGACCAGTACTCAGCGAGTCCTTCCTGCCACCAGAGCGGGAGCTGCTGGCGCCGCTGGCGCGGATAGAGGCTGAACTGCAGGGTCAGCTTCGACAGCTGGAAGACGTGGACCAGCTCGTGGCGAATGGTGTGCCGGAACTCGGCGTAGTTGCCGCGGAACGGGAGCGTCACCCGGCGCTTGAGGAAGTCGGTCACGCCCAGCAGGCCCTCGGGCGGGACGAACGGGAGGACGTTCGTCTGCTCGAAGTCCGAGTGGGAGGCGTAGACGATGAGCGGGATCCGCGTCGTCACGCTGTGGCGGAAACGGACCTCGAGCTCCCGGTACGACTGCTCGGCGTACGCGAGCGCGACCCGGGCCAGCTCCTCCTCTTCCGGATAGAAGTGGAGGTCCACGTGCTCGCCGCGCAGCACGCGCCACTGGAACTGGCGGTACTGGATCTTGTTGGGACCGAAGACCCCGAACTGGGCGCGCGCCGGCGCCGGCAGGAACAGCAAGACTGCCGCGAGGGCGAGGAGGGTCAACGAGGTTCGTGGCATGCTACCGAAAGATGCGTCGGATCCGGTCGCCCTGCACAACCTGGTCGAGGACGCCGTAGCCGTCGGTCAGGTGACCGAAGACGGAGTACCCGCCATCGAGGTGCGGCTGTGGGGAGTGAGTGAGGAAGTACTGGGAGCTGCCGGTGTCGGGGCCGGACAGGGCCATCCCCACCGCTCCGCGGTCGTAGCGCCTGCGATTGATCTCGTCCCTGATCACGATACCGGAGCCGCCGCTGCCGTCGCCTCGAGAGTCGCCATCCTGGATCACGAAGTTCGGGACGACCCTGTGCCAGCGCCCGTTGTCGAAGAACCGCCGGTCCACCAGCCGCAGGAAGTTGTCCACCGTCAGCGGCGCGTCGTAGCCGAAGAGGGCCACGACGATGCTGCCCCGGTCCATCTCGATCGTCACCCTCATCGCCCCGCCACCCGAGCGCAGGATGTAGCGCCGGGCTATCTCGCGGTAATCCTCGACGCTCCTGCCGGTCTCGATGGGCAGGACGTCGCCCCAGTAGCGCGCGTGCGTCTCCTCGCCGAACCGCTCGGCGACGGCGCGCCGGACCAGGTAGTCGGCGCTGCGGGGCACCGACGCGAGGAAGCTCCGCTCGACCGCGGCGCGGCTCTCCGCCCCGCCCTGCGCCAGCTGCCAGAGCGCATTCACGGCGGCCAGGCGCGCATCGTTCAGCTCATCATGTTCCGCCGCCCGGTACGCGGTGACGAGGGCGGGAAGCGACGCGAGGCTTGCCTCGCGGCCCAGGATGTCGGTCGCCGCGGAGCGCACCCCCACGTCCGGGTCGGTCAGCTTCGCGCGCGCCGCCACGGCCACCGCCGGGTCTCGCTGCTCGCCCCCCTGCCCCAGCGCGCCCAGCGCCGTCGCTACCACGCGCGGATCGGCATCGTTGAGGAGCTCGGTGAGCAGCGCGCGTGCGGCCGGCGTACCGACCGCACCGAGCATCTCGGCGAATGCCGCGCGGTTGCGCCAGTCCTGGTCGGAGCGCCAGGCTCTGCCGACCGAGAGCGCCGTCTCCGGGGCCGCCTGCGCCAGGCCGAGGAGGATGGCGCGCTTCAGCGCGAAATTGGGCGCCGGCCCGAACCGCTCCCGCAACACCGTGATGGCGCGCGAGCCGCCGAGGGTTCCCAGGGTCGCGGCCGCCTGAACGGGAACGTTGGGGTCGCGATCCACGAGCCGGCCGCCGGCCACGCTCGCCAGGCCCGAGTCGCGGAAGGTGGCGAGCGAACGCAGGGCGTTGATGCGCACCTGGCTGTTCTCGTCACCGACCAGCGCCCTCACGCGCCCGACGAAAACGTCGCGCGCCAAGCCGGCGGAATCCGCGATGGCGGCCGTCAGGCCGCGCGCGGCGTAGCTGCGCGTCAGCGGCTGGGAGTCGGTCGCCGCTTCGAGGAACGCCGCGGCGGCGGCGGGCAGGCGAAGCCGGGAGGCACTGTACGCGGCGTTCTGGCGAAAGGCGCCCCGGCTGGTCCTCACGTATTCGGCGAGCCGCGGGGCGATCGGGGAGTCGCGGCCCAAACGCCAGGCTTCGAGGAGCACGACCGCGGTGGCGCGATCGCCCGCGGGCCGGTCGGGGGGGTGACGCTGCAACAGACGCTCGAGCGCGCGAGTGGCGTCTTCGCCGCCGATCTTCGCCAGCGCGGTCACGACCTCGGCTTCGAAGTCGCCGCCCTCCACCGGGGCGAAGGCTTCCACGAGACGGGAGAGCGCCGGGACAGCAGCCGGGTCCCCCAACTCTCCCAGCGCGAAGGCTGCCTCGGCGCGGACGCCGGTGTCACGGTCCGCGAGCAGCGGGATCAGGATGGGCGTGGCGCCACGGTCGCCGATGCGGCCCAAGGCCATCGCCGCGCGGACTCGCACTACCGAGTCCGGGCTCTGGGCCGCGCGGCGAAGGGTGGCGGCGTCGAACTCGCGCCGGTCCTCGAGCGCGAGGATCTGGGCCAGATCGCCGACCGTGGTCTGGTCCTGCGCGAGCGCCGGCGCGGCGCACGCCACCCCGAGGAGGGCCATCACCATCAGAGAGTCGGCCCTACGCATCACGCCCCAGAACTCCGCGCATCAGGATGAGCAGGTCGTCGGGGAGCCGCGTCGGACGGCCGGTCGGACCGATGGAAACGAGCGCCGTCATCGCGGTAGCGAGCAGCGCGCCGTCGTCGGCGCGCTCCATACGATACTCGAAGTTGACGCGGCGGGAACCGACATCGGTGACCCAGCTCGTGACTCGCACCAGGTCGTCGTACCTGGCCGGCTTGAGGAAGCGGAGGCTCACTTCGGCCACCGCCAGAAGGAAGCCTCGGTCCTCGAGATCCCGATACCTGACCCCGTGACGACGCAGATGTTCCGTACGGCCGATGTCGCACCAGTCGAGGTAGTGCGCGTGGTAGGCGAAGCCCATCCGGTCGGCTTCGCCGTAGCGCACCCGAACTTCGACCGACGTGGAGAGGGCTGGTCCCGTCACCTCTCGTCGCGCCAGATGCCGAGGGCCTTGGCGCGGTCGCGGGCCGCGGGCGTGACGAGATAGGGCCCGCCCGCCGACAGCGTGTCGCCGCGCGCCGAGATCCGCGCGACGTCGCGCTCGGTGAGGAGCGGCCGCTTCCTTCCGGCCGGCGCGCCGCGCGAGGTGGCCACGATCACCGCCGAGTCCCCCGTCTGCACCTGTGCCGCGTTGGCCTCGTCCAGGTCCAGGTGCAGCTCCGTGGCGTGGTCGGGACCCATGCGCACCAGGACGTCGTGCAGCGTGACGCGCCGGCCCGCAGGCCCACATTCCATGGCGACCCGGTCGCCGTCGGCCACTCCCAGAGTCTTGGCGTCGGCCGGCGCGGCGTGCAGATGCCGCTGCGCGACGATCACGCCGCTCGCCAGCATCACCTTGCCCGCCGGCCCCTCGAGCGTGACGCCGCCGCCCGAGTTCTCGAGCTTGCCGCTCTGCCGGACCGGCGCGGTGACACCGAGGACGTGCCCGTCCGCGGTGGAGATCTCCAGCTGCGTGGCGCCGCGCGCCGGCCCCACGATGCGCACACCCTCGATCTTCCCTTTCGGGCCCACCACGGCGACGACTTCGGCCGCGGCGTACTGCCCCGGCTGCGAGATGGGCCGCTGGACCATGGGCGCCCTGCCCTTGCCGAACAGCGCCTCGAAATCGCGGGGCGAGACGTGGAGGTGGCGGTTCGACACGCCGATCTTCACCTCGCGGCGGGTGCGCTGCGTGGAGGCGCGGTCTGCGCCGGCCTCCGAGCCAGAGGGCAGCGGTGAAGGACCGCGCGCGGCCGCCGCCTGACGGGCCGCCGTCACCATCGCGGGGTACTCGGGCCGGTGACGCGAGGTCCCCGCGGGCCGGCGCACCGGCGCCACGTCGGGCAGCGTCTGCGCCGCGCCCGACCAGGCGGGCAACATCCCGGGGGTGGGGTCGCCCGGCGGCTCGGGACGGGTCGGCGTCGGCAGCCACGTGCCGCCCGCGCCCTTCTCGGCGAGCCTCGTCGCTACCAACTCGACCAGTTTGGCGACTTCGTCTTTCGTCATCCTCGACCTCTCGATGCGCGATGCTTGGCGAGGAAATCGTCCACCATGACATGGACCTCGGCCGGCGTAAAGGAAGAGGGAGCGGGGAGCGGGGAGCGGTTCCTTTCGGGCGCACCGACGTCTTGAATCACACCAACGGTACCGCTCCCCGCTCCCCACTCCCCCGGCGCCTTGTACTCCCGAATCTCATACGCCAACCGCTTGATGTTGATCAGATGCAGCGGCCCGATGTTGTCCGAAGTGCTGCTGCCCGCCCACGTGCCGGGGCCCAGCGTCATCGCCGGGACGAGGCCGGTCGTGTAACCCACTGCGCCCATCGCCGCCATCGTGTTCACCAGGATGCGGAACGCCGGCTTCTCCTCGAAGAACCGCTGGATCACCGGCTCGTCGCGCGAGTGGATGGCGAGCGAATGGCCGAGCCCGCCGAACTCGAGCAGCTGGATGCTGCGCTCGCAGCAGCGCTCCCAGCCGTCCTCGACGTAGTACCCCAACACCGGCGACAGCTTCTCGCGCGAGAAGAACTCCTTCGGCCCGACCTCCGTGCACTCGACCACGAGCACCCGCGTATCCGCCGGGACCGTGATGCCCGCCCGCCCCGCGATCACCGTCGCTGCCAGCCCGACGATCTCGGCGCTCACGCCACCGGTGCGCGAGTCCTGCATGGCGCGCTGGAGCCTGGCGCGGTCGTCGCCGGTCACGAACACGGCGCCGTTCTTCGGCAGCTCGGCCCGCACCTCTGCGTCCACCGGCGCGTCACACACGATGGAGTTCTCGGCCGAGCAGAGGAGGCCGTGGTCGAAGCACTTGCCGTTGACGATGTCGCGCACCGCCTTCGGCACGTCGGCGGTGCGCTCGATGATCGCGGGCACGTTCCCGGGACCCACGCCATAGGCCGGCTTGCCCGAGCTGTAGGCCGCCCGCACCATCGGGTACCCACCGGTCGCGAGGATCATCGCGGTGCGCTTCTGGCGCATCAGCTCCTGCGTCCCCTCGAGCGTCGGGATCGTCATCGAGAGGACGAGGTCTTTCGGGGCCCCCGCTCCCACCGCGGCGTCGTGCATGATGCGTGCCGCCTCGTTGATGCACTTCACCGCCCTCGGGTGCGGCGACATCACGATGGCGTTGCGGCCCTTCACGCTGATCAGCGCCTTGTAGATGGCGGTGGAGGTCGGGTTGGTGGTGGGGATGAGCGCCGCGACGACGCCCATCGGTACGGCCATCTCCTTCACCTTGAGCTCGGGGATCTCGCGGATCACGCCTACCGTCTTGAGCGGCCGGATGTACTTGAGGACGTCATCGGCGCCGAACTTGTTCTTGAGGACCTTGTCCTCGTAGCGCCCCATGCCCGTCTCGTCCACGGCCAGGCGCGCCAGCGGCTCGGCGGAGGCGGAGGCCGCGCGGGCCATCGCTTCTACGACGCGGTCGGTCTCTTCCTGGGTGGCGTGCGCGAAGGCCTGCTGCGCGGCGTGGGCCCGCTCCACCAGGTCCCGGGCTTCCTGGACCGACGCGAGGTCCTTGTCCACGGTACCGGGCCGCGCTCGCTAGGTGGAGTGGCCGAGGGCGCGGAAGTGCGCGAGCAGCTCTTCGCGGTTGGCGATGGAGAGCTCGCGCCCCTTGAGCGGGAAGTCGGGCATCTGGCGGGCGCGATGGCGGAGATCCACGACCTTCATCTCAGCGAGCGGGACATCGCCTCTCGCGGGATTGCCGGCGCTGCCCTCCTCGGCGGCGTCGGACATGAGCTCGAGGCCCGGATACGGACGCGGGATGACGTGCACGGACACCAACTGGCCCACCTTGCTGGCAGCGGCCGCGCCGGCGTCCACCGCCGCTTTCACGGAGGCGACGTCGCCGGAGAAAAGGACGGTGATAAGGGCGGGATCGGTCCTCTCGGTACCCAGCAGCTTGACCGGCGCCGCCTTCACGCCCGCGTCAGCCGCTTCGATCGCCCCCACCAGCCCCCTGGTCTCGATCAGGCCGAGGGCCTGTTCGGTCCAGGACGACATGCCCGGGCTCCTACACGCCCTTCGGGAGGATGAGCTCGATGTCCGCGTGAGGCCGCGGGATGACGTGGACCGACACCAGCTCGCCGACGCGCTCGGCGGCCGCGGCACCGGCGTCCGTGGCGGCCTTCACCGCGCCCACGTCGCCGCGCACCATGACGGTGACGTAACCGCCGCCCACCTTCTCCTTGCCGACGAGCTTCACGTTCGCGGCCTTGACCATGGCGTCCGCGGCCTCGATCGCGCCGACGAGGCCCTTGGTTTCGATCATGCCGAGCGCTTCAAGTGGCATGGCTCCTCCGAATGTGGCACGCTGGGAAAAACTCCGTGCCACAGTACGTGCTCCCGCCTCAAAAGTCAATAGAAACCAAGCGCTTGCGCCACTCCCCCCGGGGGAGCATTATGGGCGCGTGAGCGGCGAACGCGTGGTTGTGGTGGGCGATGCGCACCTGGGGTCGGCCAACATCCGGGACGAGGAAGCGTTCCACGAGCTCCTCGACGCCGTGCCCTCGCTCGGCGACCGGCTGCTCGTCATGGGAGACCTCTTCGACTTCTGGTTCGAGTACCGGGCCGTTATCCCCCGCCGTCCCTTCAAGACCCTCACCAAGCTGGCCGTCCTGGCCGAGAAGGGGGTGCGGGTGGAGATGTTCGGGGGGAACCATGACCGCTGGGGAGGGACGTTTTGGGGGGAGGACCTCAAGATCCCGTTCCACGCCGAAGGCACGGACCTGGTGATCGCCGGCCGGACGGCCCACGTGGCCCACGGCGACGGGCTGGCCGAGCAGACTCTGGGGGGGAAGCTGCTCCACTGGATCACCCGGAGCCGGTTCACGATCGGCGCCTTCAAAGCGCTGCACCCCGACTTCGGCTTCAAGCTCGCCGACCGGCTCTCCGGCGGCCTGGCGGAGGGCAACAAGTCGCCCGAGGCGATTGACGCGGCGGCGGCAGCTCAGGAGACCTGGGCCCGCGCGCTGATGGACAGCCGCCCCGACCTGGGATTGGTCGTTCTCGCCCACACGCACCGGCAGCGGCTGCTGGAGGTGGCGCCGGGTAGGTTCTATCTCAACGCCGGCCAGTGGATGGTGGATCGCGCGTACGCCGTGGTCGGGCCGGAGACCATTACCCCGCTGCGCTGGCCCGCGCGCCCGTAGTGGAGTTGACCCGCCGGTCTCAAGTGATCCCTGCACTATTCGCGGCGTACGGGCATTGTTGAGGTCGTTCTGAGGAGGTTGCCATATGGGGCAGGGTTCGGGTCCTTCTCATCGGTTGACGCTGGCGCTGCTGGCCGTGATGAGTTCGTTGCTCACCGCGGGATGCTCGCTCAACCGAATCGCCATCAACAAGCTGGGGAACGCCCTGGCCGAGTCCGGCACCACCTTCGCCTCCGACGACGATCCCGAGTTGGTGGGCGAGGCGATCCCGTTCAGCCTCAAGCTCATCGAGAGCCTTCTGGCTTCGGCGCCCGATCATCGGGGTCTACTGTTCGCCGCTGCCAGTGGCTTCACGAAGTACTCCTACGCGTACGTGCAGCAGGAGGCCGAGCAGCTGGAGGACCAGGACGTCGCGCGGGCCGCGGCCGCGCGCGCGCGCGCCCGACGGCTGTACCTGCGGGCGAGGGACTACGGCCTGCGCGGGCTGGAAACGCGCCACGCCCGCTTCGGGGAGAGACTCCGGGCCGATCCGGGCGCCGCGGTTCGCGCGGCCACCGCCCAGGACGTGCCCCTGCTCTACTGGACGGCGGCCGCGTGGGGGGCGGCGATCGCGATATCGAAGGACGACCCCGAGCTGGTCGCCGATCAGCCGCTGGTCGAGGCGTTGATCGACCGCGCCCTCGAGCTGGACGAGCGGTTTGACGACGGCGCGATCCATGGCTTCCTGATCAGCTACGAGCTGGCGCGCCAAGGCGCCCGCGGCGACCCCAACGAGCGCGCCCGGGCGCACTTCGACCGGGCGGTGAGTCTTACCGACGGGCGACTGGCCTCGCCGTTCGTCGCTCTGGCGGAAGGCGTGAGCGTGAGCCGGCAGGATCGCCGTGAGTTCGAGTCCCTGCTGCGGCGGGCGCTCGCCATCGATCCGGACGCCAGGCCTGAGTGGCGACTCGCCAACCTGATCATGCAACGCCGCGCGCGCTGGTTGCTGTCGCGGGTGGACCAGCTGTTCCTCGACGAGGTTCCCGGAGGCACCCGATGAGTCGGTTGCGCCAAGTCCTGATCCCGGCAGCCGTGGCCCTGGGCGCCCAGGGGTTGGCGCCGGGAGTCGCGACACCGCAGACCGCGCCGCTGCGCATCCGACTCGGGACCCTGGCGCCGCAGGGGACCTCGTATCACCGCATCCTCCAGGAGATGGGCGAACGCTGGCGCGTTGCCACCAACGGTCAGGTCCAGTTGACCGTCTATGCCGGAACCATGGGGAGCGAGCTCGAGCTGGTTCGGCGGATGCGGCTCGGGCAGCTGCAGGCCGCGACCTTGACGGTGGTGGGCCTCAGGGAGATCGACCGCGCGGTGGGCGCGCTGCAACAGATGCCCATGATGTTTCGCACGCTTGACGAGGTCGAGTACGTGCGGTCGCGGCTCGAGCCCGTCCTGGCCAGGCGTCTGGCGGAGCGGGGCTTCGTGGTGCTCTTCTGGGCCGACGCGGGCTGGGTGCGCTACTTCACCCGCCGCCCCGCGGTGCACCCCGACGACTTCAAGAGACTCAAGATCTTCGTCACCGCCGGCGACAACGAACAATTCGACCTCATGAGGTCGTCCGGGTTCTCGCCCGTGTCTCTGGATTGGTCCGACGCGCTCACCGCGCTGCGGACGGGGATGATCGACGCGGTCCCCACCATCCCGTACTTCGCGCAGTCGATGCAGTTCCATACCGTGGCCAGCAACATGCTGGAGGTGAACTGGCTGCCGCTGGTGGGCGGCACGATCATCAGCAAGAGAACCTGGGATGGCCTCTCCGCGGAGAGCCAAGCGGCGATGCGGGCGGCGGCGACCGATGCCGGCCGGCAGTTCCAGGAGCGCGGCCGGGCCGAGAGCGACTCATCGGTGGCCGCCATGAGACGGCGCGGCCTCAACGTCGTCCCCATCCCGCCCACCATCGACGCGGAATGGCGAACGATGAGCGTGAGCCTCTATCCGCAGATCCGCGGCACCATGGTACCCGCCGAAATGTTCGACGAGGTGGTGCGCGTATTGGCCGAGTACCGGGCGGCCCATCCGGGCGGCCGTTAGGCGATCGCCGGCGTGACCGCTCTTCCCTCTCCGGAGGCTGACAGCCCCCCTCTGGGCGGATGGCGCCGCCTGCCCGCCCGGGCCGAAGACCTGGCCCTCACCCTCGTGCTCGCCGGGATGATGGTCTTACCGCTGCTCGTGGTCCCGCTCCGAGGGCTCCAGGTGCAGATCAAAGATCAGGCGTCCATCGTGCAGCACCTCACGCTGCTTGCGGGAATGATCGGCGCGGCCATCGCGGCCCGCGAGGGGCGACTGCTGTCCCTCACCTCCGTGGATCTGTTGGTTCGGGGAAAGTGGCGCTCGGTGGCGCGGAGCTTCGCCGCCGCCGTCGCCGCCACGGTGACCGCGCTGCTGGGTGTGGCCAGCGTGCGGTTCGTCCAGAGCGAGCGGGCGGCCGGCGGCACGCTGGCCTACGACATCCCGCTCTGGATCGTGCAGCTGGTGCTGCCGATCGGCTTCGCGCTGATCACGCTGCGCATCCTCTGGAGAGCGTCGGAGACGTGGGGATGGCGCGGAGCGACCGTCGCGCTGGCGGGACTCCTGGCACTGTGCGCGGTGAGCCCGCCGGTGCCGCCTGAGCAACTCGCCGTCCCGGCCTTCGCGCTGCTGCTCCTCGCCACCGTGCTTGGCGCGCCGATCTTCACGGCCCTGGGCGGCGCCGGACTCATCCTGTTCTGGCGCGACGGTTCGCCGATCGCATCGCTCACCGTGGACCATTACGGCCTGGTGACCAATCCCACGCTCGCGACGGTCCCGCTGTTCACGCTGGCCGGCTACCTCCTCGCCGAAGGCGGCGCGTCGCGGCGCCTCATCCGGTTGTTCCGCGCCCTGGTCGGCCAGCTGCGCGGCGGCCCGGCGATCCTGGTGGTCCTGGTCTGCGCCTTCTTCACCTCGTTCACCGGCGCCTCGGGGGTCACGATTCTGGCGCTGGGCGCGCTGCTCATGCCCGTGCTCCTGGCCGCGGGCTACGCCGAGAGGACTGCGCTCGGGCTGCTCACCGGAACCGGCTCGATCGGCCTGCTCATCCCACCCTGCCTTCCCCTCATCTTCTACGGCGTCATCGCGGGCGTGGACATCAAGGACATGTTCCTCGGGGGGATCATCCCCGGAATCCTGTTGATCGTATTGACGGCCCTCTGGGGAATCAGCCAGGCGCCACCCACCGCGGCCCTGCGTCAGCCGGTCGACTGGCGGGAGACGCGACTCGCCGTCTGGGACGCCAAGTGGGAACTGCTCATTCCGGTGGTCGCCCTCGGGGCGCTCTTCAGCGGACTCGCGACCCCGGTGGAGGCCGCCGCACTCACGGCCTTTTACGCCTTCGTGGTTGAGACCTTCGTGTACCAGGACCTCAGGCTGTTCCGCGATTCCCCTCGAGTCATGGCGGAGTCCGGGGTCCTGGTCGGCAGCGTGCTCCTGATCCTGGGGGTGGCGCTTGGCTTCACCAACTACCTCGCCTTCGCCGAAATCCCGGCGCGCGCGGTGGAGTGGGTGACGGCGACCGTCCACTCGAAGTGGGCCTTTCTCCTCCTCCTCAACCTGTTCCTGATCGTGGTTGGGGCGCTCATGGACATCTATTCGGCGATCGTGATCGTGGTGCCGCTGCTGGTCCCCCTCGGCCTGGCGTTCGGCATCGAACCGGTCCACCTGGGGATCGTGTTCCTGGCCAACATGGAGCTTGGATTCCTGACGCCCCCGGTCGGTGTGAACCTGTTCCTCGCCTCGATGCGATTCAACCAGCCCGTCTCCGCCGTGATCCGCTCCGTCGTTCCCATGCTCATCGTGTTGCTGATCGGCGTGCTCCTGATCACCTACATCCCGGCGCTGACCACGACGCTGCCTCGCTGGTTCGGCGGGTAGGAGAGGCGGAACGGCACGATCGAGCCGCTGCTGCTGGCGCTTCGGTGCACCACAAGTCGCCCGAGGCGATGGACGCGGCGGCGGCGGCTCAGGAGACCTGCCCGCCTACCGTCCTTCTCCCAATACGATGGTCTCGACGTCGCGCACCCGCTCGCCCAGGAACGCCGCGCCGACGCTTTCGAACTGCTCCGGCGCATCGCTCACCACGAAATGGACGTGCCCCTCGGCGTCATTGGGGGCGTGGAGCGCCGAACTCCCGAGCTCGCGGGATACGGCCGCGGCGGTCTCCTCCGCGCTGTCGATGAGGCGCACGTCCGGCCCCATTACTTCAGAGAGCAGCGGCTTCAGGAGCGGGTAGTGGGTGCAGCCCAGGATGAGGGTGTCGATGCCGTCGTTCCTGAGCGCATCGAGATACTGGTGCGCGACGAGCTTCGTCGCCGCATGGTCGAGCCACCCCTCCTCGACGAACGGCACGAACAGTGGGCAGGCGCGCTGGGTGACGTGCGCAGCCGGATCGACCGTCTTGATCGCGCGTTCGTAGGCGCCGCTCCTCATCGTGCCGGCAGTCCCGATCACGCCGATGCGCCCGGTACGCGAGGCGCGCACGGCGGCACGCGCTCCCGGCCCGATAACCCCCTCGACCGGCACCGGCGAGACCCGGATCAACTCCTCCAACGCATGAGCGCTCACCGTGTTGCACGCCACGACAACGAGCTTCACCTCGCGGCTCACCATGAAGTCGAGGATCTCACGGCTGTAGCGCCGCACCGTGTCGGGCGACTTGTTCCCGTAGGGGACGCGGGCCGTGTCGCCGAAGTAGATGAGCGGCTCGTGCGGCAGCTGGCGCATCAACTCGTGGACGACGGTGAGTCCGCCGACGCCCGAGTCGAAGACGCCGATGGGATGCCGGTTCACCGCGCGGGCGGACGGACGCGCAGCGGGACGGTGACCCCGAAACCGGTGACGCCGCCCGGCAGACGTTCGATCTTGAGCGCCACCGGGAAGTCGTAGAGGTGCGCCGAGACGTAGGCCTCCGCGCCGGAGAAGAGGTGGTTGAAGACCAGGAGCGTGATCCAGTCCTCGCGCTCCTGCCGGTGCTCCTCGACGAACTTGTCACGCGTTCGGGCGAAATCCAGCTGCCACTGCGACTTCCAGACCATCGCGGCGGCAAGCCCCTCGAACGCGACGAACAGCCCGCCGGTCACGTTTCGGTTGAGCCGCGCCTGCCCCCACCCCGGAAGGACCAGCGAACGGAGGAATGCACCGGTGGGCGAAACGGGCGGGCGCGGGCGGATAGAGTCACCCCGCGTGGGCGGCGGCGGCGCGGAGTCCGGCTCGGCGGCGCGGACGGCAGTGGGGTCCGCGCGCGGCCGGGCGGGCGGGTTCTGCGCCAGCCCGACGGGCGCGGCCCCGAGCAGGAGCGCGAAGCAGGATAGGAGCGCGAGCCTCATCGGCCGATGAGCACCCGGAGACGCTTCGGCTCGATCGTTACGGTGACCTCCGTTAGGCCCGGTTCTCGCAGCTCGCCGTCGAGGTGGAGGACCAGCGGCGCGCCCTTCGAGCGGATGGTAACCGACCCGGTCCGGAACATCGCGACCTCGTTGAGAGAGTCGTGCGTGCCCTTCATCACCTTGGGCACCGACTTGAGGAAGGTCGCCGTGCTCACCTTGCGAATCAAGCAGACGTCGAGCAATCCGTCCCTGGGATCGGCTTGCGGGGTGATGTAGAACCCGCCGCCCGACGACACGCCGATCGCGGCCGCGAGCATCATCATCTCGCCGGTCTCGCGGTGCTCGGCGGCGTCGATCTCCAGGACCGGAGGCTTGAAGAAGACGAAGGTCTTGTAGATCGCGGCGAGATACACCGCGAAACCCTTCAGCCGCCTGATCTTGTTGGCCTGCTTCAGCGCCTCGGCGTCGAAGCCCACGCCCAGCATGTTGACGAAGTACTCACCTAACGCCTTGCCCACGTCGAAGATGGCGGTCTCGGCGCGCACGATCCGGGCCGCGGCGGCCTCCGGCGGGAAGCGGAACACGCCGAGGAGCTTCGCGAAGTCGTTCCCGGTGCCTAACGGGATGACGCCGAGGGCCGGGCGGGTGGCGCCGTCATCGGCGAGCGGAGCCTGGAGCATCCCGTTCGCGACTTCGTGGGTCGAGCCGTCGCCGCCCGCGACGATGATCCGCTCGACCCCGCTCACCGCGGCGTCGCGAGCCAGACCCAGGGCGTGGCCCGGCCCCGTCGTCTCGACGAAGTCGTAGGCGATGCCGGCGTCCTTGAGGCCGCGCTGGACCTGGGCCCGGTACTTCTTGCCCCTGCCCCGGCCGGACCAGGGGTTCAAGATGACGAGGGTGGTCACGGGTCAGTAGTCAACGTGCCAGGCTCGGCATGTGCAAGCCCGAGCCTCAAAGACGTCTCCTTGCGTCCGGGAATCGTCAGGCCGCGCGCCGCCGTCCCATGCTCGCCAGAACTGTCACCTGGGGCTCAGTCGCGTAGTTCTCAGTAGGTGAGTTGCAGCGAACCGTAGACGAACCGGATGTTCTCCGCTGCGCCCGTCTCCTCTATGAAGGGCCCGGGAACGAACCGGCTGTAGCCCACGAGTCCCGCGACATGCTGCCCCAGCCGCCAGGTGAGGGTGACATCCAGCTCGCTGCCCACGGTCGCCGCCCGGGTGACGCCGGCCGCGCGCTCCACCCCGCCCCCGGCGTGGTAGAGCCCGTCGTTGGTGCTCGCGCGCCGGAAGTGGTGCGCGGTAACGTCGGCCTGAAGGCTCTCGACCGGCTTGATCCCGACGCCGGCATTCAGTGCCACCACGTTCTGTCGGCCCACCACGTCTATGTAACCCAGGAAGGCGTGCCCCAGGGGGAACAGCTGGTTGAAGGTCTCTACATCGCCGCCCGCCGACCCGTCGCCGCTCGCGTAGTCGAGGCCGGCGTGAAATCTCGGGCGCCCCGGAACCGGTACGACCGTGTACGCCAACTCGCCGCCGAACATCGCCGCCGAGATAGTCCCTGCACCGAGACTTCCCCACTGATACGCGGCCTCGACGTCGTACTCGGCGCGCCCGCCACCCGCCCTCCCTGCGAGGCGCGCGCCGAACGTATGGCGCCTCTCGGGGCCGGCCGTTTCATTGAACGCGGCCGCTTCGCGACGCAACATAAGCCAGTAGCCCTGTAGCCCCGGCACCCGGCCGGGCTTCCTGGCGGCGTGGAGGCCAAAGAAATCCGTGCCGCGGTCCCAGCGGTTGAAGCCGGATTTCACTACCCGAACCGGACGTACGAAGAATCCGTCCAGCGTCCAGGCCCGGATGGTGGCCGTCCCACGGGCACCGTCGAAGGTCCGGCGCGTGTTGGTCCAGTCGAGCGGGCTCACCAGCCGCTGCCTGCCGAAGAGCAGTTCCTGGCGGCCGGCGCGCGCGGTGATTCCGACGTCGGCGGCGAGAGGGAGCGACACCTCGAGATACGCGTTCTGGACATCGATGTCGTCGGCGTCTACTGGGCGCCGGCCGCCGGGCAGGTTGCGGTCGGTGAGCACCGCGCTCTTGGCCTCCACGAACGCGCGCAGCCGTTTGCCGAGGTGCAGGTCCGCGTTGAGCAGGACCCGGTTCAGGACGAAATCGTCGTCGTGGTCGAGCGCAGCGTCGAAGCCGAAGTTCCGCCAGCTTTCGACCCGAGCGCGAAGCTGCGCGCCGAAGCCGACCCACACCTGGCCCTGCCGGCCGAGCGGAATGCGCTTCAAGGGCTGCGCGGCCGCCTGAGCCGGACCGGTTTGCTGAGCCGTCGACGGTGCAGCCGCCACCAGCATCCCCGCCAACCCGGCCATGACTCGCGCGAGGCGCATCATCAAGGACTGCCTAGCGCGGCGGGCGCCCCTGGGCAGGCCAACCGGATGAGGGACCTTCAGCACGGACGCTCCGCGCCGCGCCGATAGTAGTACCACCAGTTGATCCAGAGATTCACCGCGTAGAACACCGCAGCGCCGTAGAAGAAGAACTTCGGGGAGCCCAGGCTGGTAATCGTCAGCCCCACGAGGCTCGCAAAAACGAAGGGCCCGTAGGCGGCCACCGCCGCCGTCCACCCGAGCACACCCCCTGCCTGGCGCGGCGAGTGGGCAAAGATGATCGGTATCTGTCGAAAGGTGGACGCGTTCCCCAGCCCCGCAAAGAAGAACAGCCCGAGCATCAGCGCGACGAACCGGGGGAACTCCTGCAACGACGACGGATCCAGGAACGGCGCGATCGCCAGCGCGCAGGCCACCAGGCCGAACCCGCTGATCTGCGTCAGGATCCCGCCGCCAAACCGGTCGCTCAACGGTCCGCCGATCACCCGGATGGCGGACCCGATCAGCGGACCGAGGTACGCGTACCTAAGCGGGTCGGGGGCGTTCGGGAAGTCGCCGTACAGCGACATGATGAGTAACGGGAAGACGGCCGAGAGCCCCGAGAACGAGCCGAAGGTCATGATGTAGAGGGACGTCATCAGCCAGGTGTGCTTGTCCCGGAAGATGTCCATCTGCTCCTTCACGGACGCCCTGATCGGCACGCTCCGGAGGAACACCCACGCCAGCAGCGCGACGAACAGGAGCACCGGTACATACCAGAAGGTCGCGTTCTGCACCCATATGGGCTTGCTCACTTCGCCGGCCGTGAAGGTCTGGGGGTCGCCGGCCAGCGCACCGAGGGCGGCGAAGCCGATGATCCAGGGCGTGACGAATTGCGTTAGGCTCACTCCGAAATTGCCGATGCCGGCCTGGATTCCGAGGGCTGTGCCCTGCAGCCGCTTGGGGAAGAACAGGCTGGTGCTGGGCATGAACGAGGAAAAGTCCCCCCCGCCGAACCCCGCGCTGAACGCGAGCAACAGGAACACCCAGAACGGCGTCTCGGGATTCATCACGGCCAAACCGATGCCGACGCAGGGGATGAGCTTGAGCAGAGTCGCGATCGTGACGACCCGCCTGGTTCCGAAGAGCGGCACCAGGAAGGTGTGAACGATGCGCAAAGTTCCGCCGGCCAGGCCCGGAATCGCCGCCAGCCAGAAGAGCTGCATGGTGTCGTACTTGAAGCCGATGCGCGGAAGACGCACCACGACGGCGCTCATCACGAACCAGGTGGCGAAGGAGAGCACCAGCGCGATCGTCGTGATGGTCAGCGTCTGCCACGCGATCGTTCTTCCCTTGCCAAGCCAGAACTCCGGGCTCTCGGGCTCCCACCGCTCCAGCCAGGTGGATTTCACGCCGCATCTCCGCCGCGCACCACGCAACGTCCCTCGCACCGCGCCGCGCCCTCCTGGCCGGGGAAGAGCGAGCATTCGCGTACGACGACCTCCAGGTCGCTCCCCCGGACGGCCACCACTCTCACGCGCGCTTCCACCGAGTGTACCGGGCAGCGGACGCGCAAGGACAGAGGGACGGGTGCCCCTCCCCACTCGACGTGCGTCGCCACCTCGGGCGCGCGTTCAGCCATCATCCGCCGGATCACGAGGTGCATCCACCCGAGCGAGGTCAACGAGATGCCGAACAGGAACATCCAGCTCGTGGTCCAGATGCCTGTCGCGTCGAGCATGTAACCGAACAGAATAGGACCAACGAATCCGCCCAGTCCGCCGATCACGCCAACCATCCCGCCGACGGTGCCGACGTCCCTGGGGAAGTACTCGGGGATGTGTTTGTAGACCGCCGCCTTGCCGATGCCCATCAGGATGCCGATCACGAACACCAGCCCCGTGAATACGCCGATGTTGGCCTGGAAGTAGATGTGCGTGACGCCCCGAGCCAGGAGTTGTCGCTTGGCGACCGCGTCGCCCGGCCGCACTACCGGCTCCTGCCACGAGACGCTGGTGGGCCAGATCAACGCGCCTTCCCGCTCCGGCGTACCCGGTCCGCGCCGCCGCAGCGGGTAGCGTGCACCATCCACCTCGATGGCGTCTTCCTTCACTTCGGTGATGGTACCGGCACGGGCGGCCATCACGCCCTCGCCGGGTGACTGGATGTCCATGCGGGGCACCACCAGCAGCAACGAGGCGGCGGTGCATCCGCCGAGGACCCAGTACATGACGGTTCGTGCGCCGAGGCGGTCGGACAGCCAACCCCCGAGCGCCCGGATGACGCCGGACGGGAAGCTGAAGATGGAAGACAAGAGGCCCGCCGTCACGACGGTCAGGGCATACACGTTGACGTAGTAGGGGATCAGCCACTGCGAGAGGGCGACGAACCCGCCGAACACCAGGAAGTAGTAGAACCCGAACCGCCAGACCCGTACCGACCCGAGCGGCTCCAGGCGCTGGCCGAGGGTGCGCACCACCTGCTCTTCCGGCTTGCGCGGAAACGTGGCGAGCCAGAACAGCACGGTTGTCACCACCAGGGCCCACGCGTACATCCGCGGAAGCAGTCGCCACCGCTCCAACTCCACTCCGCCCCGCGTCAAGAGCCCGAGCACCGATGGTGCGATCATCGCGGTGATCGCGGCCCCGGCGTTCCCCATGCCGAAGATCCCCAGCACCGTTCCCTGCTGGTGCCGCGGGAACCACACCGAGGTGTACGCGATCCCCACCGCGAAGGAGGTTCCCGCCAGACCGAAGAAAAGCCCGCCCAGCAGGAACGCCCAGAAACTGTCGGCGAAGCTCACCAGGTACACCGAGACGGCGGCGATCAACATCACCCCGGCGAAGATGGGACGCCCGCCGTAACGATCGCTGAGCATCCCGGCGGGGAGGCGGAAGATCGATCCCGAGAGCACCGGGATCCCGATCAACCACCCCATTTCCGTCTTGCTGAACGCGTACAGCTGGCGGTCCATTAGGTAGGTGACCAGCACGCCGTACATCATCCACACGGCGAAGCACACCGTGAACGCCACGGTGTTGGCGGTAAGGACGCTGATCGCTTTTGCACGGTCGGTCATGACAGGCCCGCCCAAGAGACTTATCGTTTCCGGAGGAATGCGGTCAAGCTCAGTCGTTGGTTGGCCGCGTCCTGGTCCAGGCCGCGTTCGGGTCTCGAATGGTCTTCCGGTCCCAATTCCAGATGACCTGCTGATAGGGTCGAGCGATGTAGTGCAACGGCGCTACCACGAAGTGGACGAGTCGCGTGAAGGGAACCATGAAGATGATCGCGAATGCGCCGACGATGTGGAGTTTGATGACCCAGGGCAATGCGAAGACGGCATCAGTCTCGGGACCCAGCGTGACCAGCGACCACAGATAAGGTGAGAGATCGGCCGCAAACCACGATGAGCCCCAGCGAAAGCCCAGCGCGATCCAGCATCCCAGCACCACCTGGGCCAGCAGGAGCAGCTCGATGGCGATGTCCGTCTTGCTGGTAACCGCGCGGATGCGTGGATTGGTGAGCCGCCGGTACATGAGTGACACCAGGCCGGCGAGCACCGTGAGCCCGAACGCGAAGGCGGTTACCTCGAGGACGATCAGGCGCGCCGGGATGCTGTTCCAGGCGAGTGTCGCCTCCGGCAAGAGGAACGCGGTGAGGTGCCCGACGAACACGACCAGAATCCCCAGATGGAAGGGGACGGAACCCCAGAAGAGCCTCTTCCCCTCGAGGAACTGCGACGAGAGCGACGAGACGGTGAAGCCCTCGCGCCGGTACCGGTAGGCGACACCGACCACGAATACGATTACCGCCGCGTACGGAAACACCACGAAGAGAAGAACGTTGAGCGCGTTCATGGCGTCCCCCCCGACTGGGCCGGGCGGCCCTGGTTGGCTTCGATTTCGAGCTCGCGCCCGATGTAGTGCAGGAAATCGTTGTCCCGCTCCGGTGGCTTCCAATCAGAGAGGCCGAAGTCCTGCTTGAGCACCTCCCGAACAGCCGACAGGGGTTGTCGGAAGATGGTGCCTCGCTCACCGGAGGAGGCGATCAGGGTCTTGAAGTGTTTCTCGTACAGTGCGTTTCGGTGTTCCATGTGCCTGGGACCGAACTCTCCGATCATCCTCTCAAGCGCCGGATGGAGGATCTGTTCGGCAAACTCCGCCGCCAGCTCGCGGTCCGCCCACCGGGCCATCAATCGCAGGACGTTCGGCAGGTGGTCCGGAAGCTCGCTGCCGCAATCAATTCCGGCCTCCCGCTGCTCGCGGCCCAGGTTCACGAGCAACTCACCCCTCTTGTAGTCGTCCCCGAACATGACGTAGCCGACGCCCAGGGTCGTAATCGACTGGACATCGAAGGTCCGCGTAAAGATCTCCTGAACCTCGTCCAGTGCTTCCGGCGTGAAGACCCCACCCTCTGTCGGGAGAGCCCGGGCAAAGGCGTCGATTTCGGCCGCCGCGAGCACATGCCGGCCCGCCAAAACGTCGTAGACGCTCTGGACCCGGGACGGGTAGTCCCACCCGGGGTAATCGAAAAGCGCAGCCACGGGCTCGTAATGGCTGAGGGAATGCACGCTCACGATCCCCTCTCCGCCGATCCACCCTTGAACCCGAAGCCCGTACTGCCCCTCACGTCGCCGGTGAACTCCAGCATCTCGATGGCCTGCTCCCGGTGAGCGGCCGGAATCACGAAGCGATCGTCGAACTTCGCCAGGGAGGTGAGATAGTAGATGTCGTCTGCCATTTGCGAGGTCAGTTCGGTGTCGGCGAGCGCCGCCGTCACCGTTCCGGCCTCGACGTCGCCCACGGTGACCTGGCGGCGATGCAGCCGCACTGCCATGAGTTTCTTCAGTCGATCCGCGACCGCCTTGGTGTCACCCGCGCTGAAGAGGTTCGCCATGTACTGGAGCGGGAATCTCGCGTCGTCGATCGTGCCGAAGAGCGCCTCGGTGGTCGTGTCGTAGAGCCAGCTATCAGGCCAATACTTCGCCTTGACGTTCAGCTTCTCGGCCTGCCCGCCGTTGTCCACGTCGGTGACGGATGCCATCACCGGCAGCAGCGGTGGAACGTAGAACAACATGGGAAGCGTGCGGAATTCCGGGTGAAGCGGCAGCGCCAGGTGCCACACCTTCACGAACTTGTACACCGGTGACTTCTGCGCCGCGTCGATGGTGGAATCGGCGACTCCGTTGGCTTTCGCGGCGGCTATGACCTCGGGGTCGAACGGATCGAGGATCAGCTCCAGCTGGCGGCCGATCACATCGGCATCATCGGCCGCGGCGGCGCTCTCGATCCGGTCGGCATCGTAGAGCAGGACCCCCAGGTAGCGGATGCGTCCCACGCAGGAGTGCATGCACGCCGGCGCGTGGCCCGCCTCGATCCGCGGATAGCACAGGATGCATTTCTCGGACTTGCCGGTGCTCCAGTTGTAGTAGGTCTTCTTGTAGGGGCAGGCCGTGACACACATGCGCCAGCCGCGACAGACCTCCTGGTTGATGAGGACCACCCCGTCCTCGCCCCGCTTGTAGATCGCGCCCGAGGGACACGACGCGACGCAGGCGGGATTGAGGCAGTGGTTACAGATCCGGGGAAGGTAGAAGAACGCCATGCGCTCCAACTGGAACATGGCCTCCCGCTCGGCGGGAGTGAGTTTCTCGAGGTTGGGGTCGTTGCGCGCGTAGTCCGGCGACCCGCTCAAGTCGTCGTCCCAGTTCGGCCCCATCTTGATGTCCATGGGTTCGCCCGTGATCATCGAGATCGGGCGGGCCGTGGGCTGGTCGTCGCCCGCGGGCGACTCGATCAGGTCCAGGTACTTATAGGTGAACGGCTCGTAGTAGTCGTCGATCACCGGCAGGTGCGGATTGTGGAAGATGTTGGTGAGGCTCTTCGGCTTGCCTGCGCCCTTCAGCTGGACGAGGCCGCCGTTCTTCTCCCAGCCACCTTGGTAGATGTCCTGGTTTTCCCACTTTCCCGGATAGCCGGTACCCGGCTTCGTTTCCACGTTGTTCCACCACATGTACTCGGCGCCCTTCCGATCGGTCCAGATATTCTTGCAGGCGATCGAGCAGGTGTGGCAGCCGATGCACTTGTCGAGGTGAAACACCATCGAGATCTGCGAGCGCACATCCATCTCAGGTCTCCCGTTCGTGGCGCGATTCTCCGGTCATCAGAACACCACCTTGTCCATGCGCTTGACCACGACATGGGTGTCGCGATTCGGGGCGATGGGGCCCCAGTAGTTGAACCCGTAGGTGAACTGCCCGTAGCCTCCGGCGAGGAAGTTGGGCTTGAGGTGGATGCGGGTGAGACTGTTATGCCCGCCCGCCCGCTTTCCACCGCGCACCTGTGACTTCGGGATTCCGACGGTACGTTCGGGGACGTGATACACGATGCACACGCCCCTGGGGATTCGAGCGCTGACACACGCCCGAGCGGCGTACACCCCGTGGTCGTTGTAGACCTCGACCCAGTCGTTGTCCTGGATGCCCAGACCCTCCGCGTCCACCTCGCTCATCCAGACCGGCTCGCAGCCTCTGGAGAGCGTCAACATCCGGTGGTTGTCCATGTAGGTGGAGTGGATGTGCCACTTCCCGTGCGGCGTGAGGCAGTTCAGGATTCGGGCCTCACCGTTCTTGAGCGTCGTCTTGAGATCGCCGTACGCAGCCGGCTTCGGAGACGGCTTGTAGGTCGGAAGATTCTCGCCGTACGCCAGATACATCTCGTGGTCGAGATAGAAGTGCTGGCGACCCGTCAGCGTCCGCCACGGGACCAGCTTCTCGACATTGTACGTGTAGGCGGAGTAGGCCCGCCCGCCGGTCATGACTCCCGACCACAGCGGTGAGGTATTGTACCGCCGCGGCTGCGCCTGAAGGTCCGCGTAGCTGATGCGGACGTCCTTGCTGCCAGCCCCCAGATCCACGAGATCGAGACCGGTCCGTCTCTCCGCATCCTCGTACGCGCGCACGTTGAGCACGCCGTTGGTCAGCGTCGAGAGGTGCAGAATCGCGTTGGCCGCCCACTCGTCTTCCTTCAACGAGGGGAACGCGCTGCCGTTCCTGCGCTCCACGGGGAAATGGTTGGATGCGACCATCTCATCGTACGCATCGGCACACTGGTATGAATTGCCGTGCGCACCGAGACCGGTCGTTCGAATGCGATCGCCCAAGGTGATGAATCGTTCATAGAGCTTCGTGTAGTCGCGCTCCACGACGGTCAGGTTGTGGGTGGTCTTGCCCAGCACGGGCTCGCATTCACCCTGATACCAGTCCTTGATGACCGGCTGGGCGATCTCTCCCCGGGAGTCGTGCGCGATGGGAGACGCGACCACGTCCTTCTGCGGCTCGGGGAGGTACTTCGCCGCCGCCTCACTGGTGGCCTTCGCCAAGTCGCGGAAGATGTTCCAGTCCGTCTTCGACTCCCACACCGGCGCAATGGCCGCCGAGAGTGGGTGGATGAACGAGTGGAGGTCCGTGCTGTTGAGGTCGGCTTTCTCGTACCACGACGCCGCCGGAAGCACGATGTCGGAGTACAGGGCGGAGGAGTCCATCCGGAAGTTGAGGTCGACGACGAGGTCCATCTTCCCCACCGGCGCGAACTCGTGCCACTTCACTGCTGCGGTGTGATCCTCGGAATCCTCCGCGATCGCGTTGGAGTGCGTGCCCAGGTAGTGCTTCAGGGCGTACTCATGCCCCTTCATGCTCCCCATGATGGCGTTGCCGCGCCAGATATACCACACGCGTGGAAAGTTGCGCTCGGCTTCCGGATCGCTCACCGAATACCGCAGCTCCTTGCTCTTCAGCTTGTTCATGACGTACTGCTTGATCCCCTCGTCGTCGGCAGCCCCGTGGTCGATGGCTTCCCTGCAGAGCGCCAAGGTGTTCTGGTCGAACTGCGGGTAGAAGGGCATCCACCCCATGCGCACCGACTTGTAAATCAGATCGGCGGTGTGCTGCCGGGTCAGCTCGTTGTCCGGAACGGTGTTGTACCTGGAGAACTGACCGTCGTAGCGGTACTGGCACGTGTTGATGTAGTGCCAGATGGGTGCCTGCTGGAGTCGAACTGCAGCGACATGGTCCCTGGCGAACGCGATCGCTCCCCAGGAGTCCACCGGGGCCAGCTTCTCCTGGCCCACGTAGTGGTTGAGGCCCCCGCCGTTCTTGCCCACGCAGCCGGTGAGCATCAGGGCCATCGCCCCTGCGCGGTACATGAGGTTGCCGTGGTACCAGTGGTTAATACCTGCCCCGGTGATGATCATGCACTTGCCGCCCGTGGTCTCGGCGGTGCTCGCCCATTCACGAGCGAACTGCAGCACGGTGTCTGAGGAGACGCCCGTGAAGATCTCCTGCCATGCCGGCGTGTAGGCCGCGTCCTTGTCAGTGTAGTCCGCCGGATAGGCGCCGGGCAGACCCCGGGACACCCCGTACTGGGCCATGGTGAGGTCATAGACCGTGGTGACCATGACCGGGCCGCCGGTCGTCTCGACCTGCATCACGGGAACACCGCGGTACACAGTTTGATCGAGCCCGAACTCGGTGAAGGCCGTCCGGGCAACCTGTTCCGACCGCCCCAGGAGCGTGAGCACCGGGTCGTACGGCTGGTCATCGGCGGCGTTTTCCGGCTTCATGTTCCAGTTGCCCTGCTTCTCGTCCCACCGGGATCCGGAGCTTCCCTTGGGAACCACGAACTCGCCACTCGCGGCGTCAATGTTGACGAACTTCCAGTCCCCGTTCGAAATGCCTTGGTACTTCGGAATCTCGGACGCCCGCAGGAGCCGGCCCGGCTTATAACCCGCTCCGTCCCTCTCGAGCTTCACGAGATACGGACTGTCCGTGTACTTCTTGACGTAATCGAGGAAGAACGGGGTCTGCTTCTCGTGGTGGAACTCCTTCAGGATCACATGGGTCGTGGCCATCCAGAAGGCGCCGTCGCTTCCGGCGTGGAGCGGAACCCACTGATCGGCGTACTTGCAGACCTGGCTGAAATCCGGCGAGAACACCACGGCTTTGGTACCGTTATGGCGCGATTCGGCGAAGAAGTGGCAGTCGGGCGTGCGCGTCATGTTGAGACACGCACCCATGTCCGCGACCATCTTGGCGTTGTACCAGTCGGCGCTCTCGCACACGTCGGTCTGCTCGCCCCAGATCTCGGGGAAAGCCGTGGGGAGATCGCAGTACCAGTCGTAGAAGCTGAGGTTGACACCTCCGAAGAGCTGAAGGAAGCGCGCACCTGCCGCGTAGCTCAGCATGGACATGGCCGGGATGGGGCTGAACCCGATCACCCGGTCCGGGCCGTACTCCTCGGCGGTGCTGAGGTTGGCCACGGCCATGATCTCCATGACCTCGTCCCAGGTCGACCGGCGGAAGCCACCCTTGCCACGCGCCTGCTGGTATTTCTTACGGGCTTCCTGGTCCGCTTGAAGGGCTCTCCACGCCTTCATGGGGTCGCCCGTTTCGCGTTTCTTCGCCCGGAAAGCGTCGAGCAGGGCGCCTCGAATCAGCGGGTACTTGATCCGCAGGGGGCTGTACAGGTACCACGAGTACGAGATCCCCCGCTGGCATCCACGCGGCTCGTAGGGAGGCAGTGAGTCTTCCAGCAACGGGTAGTCGATCTGCTGCGTCTCCCAGGTCACGATCCCGTCTTTGACGTGGATCTGCCATGAGCAACCTCCCGTGCAGTTCACGCCGTGCGTGCTTCGCACGGTGCGATCGTGCTGGAAGCGGTTGCGGTAGAACTCTTCCCACTTCCTGGTTTCCGGCGAGATGATGTCTTTGATCCAACCCATGGTCGTTTCCCGGCTGGTCGTGGGCGTTCTGTCTATCGGGCCACAAGCTCGGGGGGCTCCTCCGCCGGCCCGTTTCCGTCATCGACTCAGGTGGATTTCACCTGTCGGTCGTAGATCGCCTGATTCACGGAACCTCTCATGCGTCCGCGCCAGGCCAGAGAGCAGAGACCCAAGAGGATCGCCGCGCCCACCAGCCCGGATAAGAACAGTCTTAGGCCGTAGTCCCTTGGATGGTGGAACGCCTGCTCGGCGTCGGCCTGCTGCAGGAAGCCGACCAGTGCCGCGACCTCTTCATCGGCGAGCGGCTTGCCCCGGTAGGCACGTTCCATCACGGGAAACGGAGGGCTTCCGATGATCGCACGAACCCCGGGTCCGCCCAGCCGAGAGAACACCGTCGTGAGTTCCCGGGCGAGCACCCCGCCACCAATGATCGCGTCATGCGTCACGTCATGGCAGGAGTTGCACGACGGCCCGCCGCGGGCGAACCGGATCTTTCCCTGGAACAGCGCCTGTCCCAGCAGGACCTGCGCCTCGGTGGCCGGCTGAACGGAGTCCGGCTGCGCCGACGCGGTGGTGGCGGTCGCGGCACCACGTACGTACCGGATGATCTCCCGGATCTCCTGGTCCGAGAGCGGCTGATCCGGCATCGGAATCCGGTTAAACTCCTCGAAGAGAGCGATGGCGACGGAATCACCGCCCCGCACCATGTCCTGGGAGTGCTGCACGAACCGGATGATCCATTCCTCGCTGCGCCGCGAGTCGACCCCTTGGAGGTCAGGTCCTACGAGGCGGCCGCCACCGATCGTGTGGCATACCGCGCACCGCGTCCGGAAAACCTCCCCGCCCTGGTCCGCCTGGGAGACTGCCTCCGACGTTATCGCGCCGAGCCACAGTGCGAGTCCGCCGACCCACCGTACGACCGCTGTCATCACGTCACTCCTGCATCGCGAGGTGAAGTGACTCCGGTGATTCCCGTATCAGGTCCGCCAGCGTGAATGTGCTCAATGCCGCATCCAATCCCGAGCGGAGATGCTCCAGCCGATGATGGAGGGGACAGCGCGACGTCTCGCAGCAATGGCCGCCCCAGAGCAGGCACCGCTTCAGCGCTTGCGGACCCTCGACCGCCTCAAGCACTTCGCGCACGAGCGTCTCCGCAGGCGGGGCCCGGAGCGCATATCCGCTGCCACGACCCCGCTCAGCCTCCAGGACGCCATGGCGGGCCAGCTTGCGGAAGATCTTCGCCAGAAACGCGGCGGGCAGATCCGCTGTCTCGGCGATCTCGGAGTGCGGGACCATGTAACCCGCCGGATAGGTCGCGAGGCGAGCCAATCCGCGCAGCGCGTATTCGCTTTCCCGGGTCAGATTCACTGAGTCAGGCTCATGGCTTCTTGCTTCCGGGAGAATTCGGGTCCGACTAGTCTTGGCGGGTTATCGTGAAAACTCGGTGAAGGTTCTGTGAAGATCTCTTATGACACTGCGGTCGCCGGACGTCTGCCGGCGGTTGGGGATCGCCGAAGCGACGTTCTACGCTGTGGAAGAAGAGGTTCGCCCGCCTTGGCGTGGCCCTACGACGAGCAACCGCCCCCGTGCTGGGGGCGGCTCTCACATAGCCATGAATAGACCGTTGTGGCGGGAGCGTGTGGGAATCGAACCCACCAAGGCTCGCGTAGCGAGCCCCAGGCAGTTTTGAAGACTGCTCAGACCACCAGGCCCGATCCGCCCCCGTAGTCAGATGGCACAGGCGCGCAGGCGCACCGGCGGCCCGTTGCGTTGCCGCGCTACACCAGCGCTACGACGTCGATCTCGACCAGCACGTTCTTCGGCAGCGTCTTCACCGCCACCGTCGAGCGCGCCGGACGGTGGTCGCCGAACCAGCGCTCATAGACCTCGTTCATTCTGGCGAAGTCGTCTATCGTCGCGAGGAAGCACGTCGTCTTCACGACCCGTGAAAGCGACGAGCCCGCAGCCTTCAGGATCGCGTCCAGGTTCTTCATCACGCGCTCGGTCTGTGCCGTCACGCCGCCCGGCACGACCTCCATGGTCGCCGGGTCGAGCGCGATCTGGCCCGCCGTGTATAGAAAGCCGTTCGCGATCACGCCCTGGCTGTACGGGCCGATGGCCTTGGGGGCCGAGTCAGTCGCAATGAAGCGCAGGTCGCTCACTAGAACAGTCCCTCGATCGTGCCGTCGGGCAGCATGCGGATCCGCTCGGCCGCCGGCGACTTGGAGAGCCCCGGCATGGTCATTATGTCTCCCGCGAGCGCGACCACGAACCCAGCGCCGGCGGACGCGTAAACGTCGCGCACCGTGATCCTGAAACCGGTCGGCCGGTTGAGCTTCGACGCGTCATCGCTGAACGAATACTGCGTCTTGGCCATGCACACCGGCGTGCGGCCCAGCCCCATCGCCTCGAGTTGCTCGATGTTCCGGCTCGCGGTGGCGGAGAAGTGGACGCCGTCGGCGCCGTAGATCTCGCGGGCCACGATGTCGATCTTCTCCTTGATGGGCTTGTTGGCGTCGTACAGCGGCTTGAACGCGGCCTGCTTCTCGTCCAGCACGTTCAGCACGGCCTCGGCCAGCGCGAGCCCGCCCTCACCGCCCTTCGCCCACACGTCCGACAAGGCCAGCGTAACGCCGAGGGCCTTGGCCATCTCGGTCACGCGGGCAAGCTCCTCGTCCGAGTCGGTGATGAAGCGATTGAGCGCGACTATGGGCGGCACCCCGAACTTGCGCACGTTCTCGACGTGCTTGGCCAGGTTGGCGAAACCCGCTTCGACCTTAGCGACGTCCGGAGTGCCGAGGCTCTTCTTGTCGGCGCCTCCGTGCATCTTGAGCGCGCGCACAGTGGCGACGATGACCGCGGCTTCGGGTTCGAGTCCCGCCACCCGGCACTTGATGTCGAAGAACTTCTCGGCGCCCAGGTCCGCGCCGAAGCCGGCTTCGGTGATCACCAGATCGCCCAGCCGGAGCGCGAGCTTGGTCGAGACCACCGTGTTGCACCCGTGCGCGATGTTCGCGAACGGGCCGCCGTGCACGAACGCGGGCCCGCCCTCGAGGGTCTGCACCAGGTTCGGCAGCAGTGCGTCCTTGAGGAGCAGCGCCATCGACCCCGAAGCCTTGAGGTCCGCGGCGCGGATGGGCGTCCGCTCGTGGGTGGTCCCCACGATGATGCGCGCCAGCCGGTCCTCGAGGTCCTCGCGGCTGGTAGCCAGGCAGAGGATGGCCATGATCTCGCTGGCCGGCGTGATGACGAAGCGGTCCTCGCGCGCCGGCCCGCTCGACGACGCGCCCACGCCCACGATGACCGTGCGCAGCGCGCGGTCGTTCATGTCCATGGTGCGCGGCCACGTGACGCGGCGCAGCGCCAAATGCGCGGTGTTCCCCTGGTAGATGTGGTTGTCCAGCATCGCCGAGAGGAGGTTGTGCGCCGAGGAGATGGCGTGGAAGTCACCGGTGAAGTGGAGGTTGATGTCCTCCATCGGCACCACCTGCGCGTACCCTCCGCCGGCGGCGCCGCCCTTCACGCCGAACACCGGCCCGAGGCTCGGCTCGCGCAGGCACACCACGGCGTTCTTGCCCAGCCGGCGCAGCGCCTGCGCCAGCCCGACCGAGACGGTGGACTTCCCTTCCCCCGCGGCGGTCGGCGTGATGCCCGTGACGAGGACGAGCCGGCCCTTGGGCTTCCGGGACTCGAGCGCGCTGAGGGCGATCTTCGCCTTGTGCTTGCCGTAGAGGATGAGCTCATCGTCGCCGAGACCGAGGTCCCCGGCGACGTCGGCGATGGGCCGCAGCTTGGCGGCTTGGGCGATGGCGATATCGGAAGGAACGGTCATGGGGTCTGGTGACGGTTTGAGTTAAGGGAGCGGGGAGCGGGGAGCGGTACCATCCGTGCGCACCGCAGGTACGGCTCCCGGCTCCCGGCTCGGCAATTTGAACAACCTTCTCGCGTTCTCACCCGTCAGCTCGGCGATCCGCTCCGGAGTCGTGCCGCGGATCTCGGCCAACCGCTTCGCCGTGGCCGGCAGGAACCCCGGCTCGTTGCGCTTCCCGCGGTACGGCACGGGCGCGAGATAGGGCGCGTCGGTCTCGATGAGCAGCCGGTCGTCCGGCACCCGCTCGACCGCCCACGCCGCGTCCCACTTCCGGAAGGTGATCATGCCGCTCCAGGACACCAACAGGCCGCGCGCGAGCGCCGCGTCCAGAACGGCCGGGCCGGAGCTGAAGCAGTGCAGCACGCCGGTCAGGCCGGCCGGCGCTTCGGAGAGGAGGCGCGCCGTGTCCTCGTCCGCCTCGCGCGAATGGATGATCGCCGGCTTCCCGCGCTCGGCCGCCTGCCCGAGGTGCCACGCGAACGCCTCACGTTGCCGATCCCGCGGTGAGTGGTCGTAATGGTAGTCCAGCCCCGTCTCACCTACGGCGACCACTGCCGGATCGCTGAACAACCGTTCCAGCTCGAGCGCTGACGCGGGCTCGAATTCCGAGGCTTGGTGAGGGTGAATGCCCGCCGTCGCGGCGAGCCCTTCCCCGCTCCGGCTGATCGCGACGGCCGCATCCGAAGCTGCGACGGTATCCGCCACCACGATGATGACGCCCACACCCGCCGCCCGCGCCCGCTCCACCACCTCCACGCGATCCGCGTCGAATGCGGCGTCGCCGAGGTGGCAGTGCGAGTCGACGAGCAACGGCGGCTAGACGACCGGCACGCTGCTAGGCGTCCCGGCTGGCGCGACCGTCGCCTTCACTCCGCGGGCCCCCTCACCCGGCCACCGCTTCTCGATCGCCAGCAGGATGGGCGAGGCGATGTAGATCGAGGAGAAAGTGCCGGTGAAGATGCCGAACGCCATCACCCACGCGAACGGCCGGAGTACCTCGCCCGCGAAGATGAGAAGCGCGAGCGTGGTCGCGATGGTCATCCCATGCGTGAGCACGCTTCTCGGCAGGGTCTCGTTGATGCTGCGGTTCAGGATCCCCTGGAGGTCGTCCCGCTTGTACTTGTGCAGGTTCTCGCGCACCCGGTCAAAGATGATGATGGTGTCATTCAGGGAGTAGCCGACCACCGCCAGGAGGGCCGCGACCACGACGAGCGAGACCTCGAGGTGCATGTACGAGATGAACGCCATCGTGGTGATGATATCGTGCGCGGTGGCTACCACAGCGGCGACGCCGAACCGGAACTCGAACCGGAACGCCAGATAGACCAGGGTCGCGAGGAACGACAGGAGGATCGCGACCAGCGCCTTCTGCCGCAGTTCGCCGCCCACCTTGGGGCCCACCGCCTCGACCCGCTGCACGGTGTACGCGTCGGCGCCGAATGCCCGGGTGAGCGCGCCGGTGACCTGAGCGGCCGTGCGCTGGGCCTCGTCCTGCGTCGTGGTGTCGGCCATCGAGGCGAGCCGGGCGCGGATCACGAACTCCTGCCCCGTCCCGAAGCTCTGGATCTCGGCGCCGCGCACTCCGCCTCGGACGAGCGCCGAGCGGAGGTCTCCGACGCTCTGCTGTTGCTTCACCAAGACCTGCACCAGCGTGCCGCCCGTGAACTCGATGCTGTAGTTGAGCCCGCGGACGGTGAGCAGGAGCATGCCCGGTATTACGATGGCCGCGGTGATCCCGTAGGCCCACTTGCGCAGGCCGATGAAATCGTAGTTGGCGTTGGCGAAGATGCGGATCATCAGATGCTCACGGTCTGGAGACCGGGCCGGCGCTCCAGCCAGATCATGAAGAAGGTGCGGGTCACGAAGATGGCGGTGACCATCGATGCGATGATGCCCAGGATCAGCGTCACCGCGAAGCCCTTCACCGGACCGGTGCCGAACTGGAACAGGAACGCCGCGGTGAGGATCGTCGTGACGTTCGAGTCCACGATGGCGTTCATCGCCATGCGGAACCCCGCGTCGATGGCGAGGCGCAACGACTTGCCGAGCGCCAGCTCCTCGCGGATGCGCTCGAATATCAGCACGTTGTCGTCCACCGCGATGCCGATGGAGAGCACGAAGCCCGCCACACCCGGCAGCGTCAGAGTAGCGTCGAGCGCCGCGAGCGCGCCCAGGGTGAAGAGCACGTACAGGCCCAGGGCGAGGACCGCCAGGGCGCCGGAGATGCGGTAGTAGCCGATCATGATCACGATCACGAGGGCGACTCCGATGATGCCGGCCAAGACGCCCTTGTTGACGGAGTCCTCGCCGAGGGTGGCGCCCACGGTGCGCTCCTCCACGATCTGGAGCGGCGCCGGGAGCGAGCCCGCCTTGAGCACGAGGGCCAGGTCCTGGGCGTCCTGGAGGTTCGAGCTGCCAAGCTCGATCTGCCCGCGACTCGCGATCTGGCCGCGGATGACCGGCGGCTGGCTCTGCACCTTCTGGTCGAGCACGATCGCCATGTAGTCGCCGATGTGGCGGCCGGTCTCACGCTCGAAGATGCGCCCGCCGCGGCGTGACAGCTGGAAATCCACCACGGCGCCGCTGGTGAGCTGGTCGATCCTGGCCTGTGCGTTGGTGAGATACCCGCCGGTCATGATAGGCCGCTCCACCAGCGCGTAGACGGGCCGGAAGGCGCGCGCGCCGCGGGAGAGCGGCT
>JAUYOW010000011.1 GCA_030697825.1 Gemmatimonadales bacterium
TAGAGCTTGGCGTCGCCGTCGAGCACCGCGAGGTCGAACACGAACTCTTGATCATCGGGTGAGCCCCCGGGCGGTAGGGGCACCATGCCGATTCGCGCGGCGGCCGCACGGTCTATGATCCCGATGGTGCCGCTGTTGCTCTCGCCCACGTACAGGAGATTCGGGTCGGCTCTAGACTGCGCGATACCGACGGCGCCGAAGGAGCCCTGGACTCGGGGGAGCCACGACATGCTCACTCGGTCGAATCGTTCGACTAGTTCGGTCACGTAGAGGACGGGATCGCCGGGGATGCACAGCACGCTCTGAAGGTCGTCGAAGGCACCGGTATGAAGGACGGCGCTGATGAACTTCAGCGAGTCCGCGTCCACCACCACGATCCGGCGCCCCACCGTCACGTAGAGACGGCGATCGTCCGGGCACACCACCGCGTCAATGCCGTGGGTCCGGCCCGAGAACACCAGCCCCGTGGTGATCGTCTTGAGCAGAGCAGCGTGGGGGAGCGTGAAGGCGATCGTGTCCACGGCCACGTTGCCGGCGGTGTCCGCCACCACGATCTCAAGCTGGTTAGGCCCCCCGTGCAGCAGGTTCTCGAGGGTCTCGTGGACCAGGAGGCCCAGAGTGTCCAGCTGCTCCACGCGCCACACGCCGAGCAAGTTGGTGTCGCCGGCGGCTGGGCCGTTGATGCCCGTCAAGGTGCGCAGCCGGACGGTGGCGGGATCCACCACGCCGGCCGAGTCGCGCCAGGTGAGGCGGAGGTCCAGGAGCTTGTCGCCGTCGAGGTCGTACAGGGTGTCGAGGGGAGACAGCACCTGCAGGCGCGGCGGGGTCGTGTCGGGGGGGACGGGTGCGACCGGGTTGTCCGAGCACGCGCTGAGCGCGAGCAGGCCGGCGGCGCAGGGCAGGACTACGTTGCGAACGGTGCCGGGCCAGCGCACCATGACGGTCCTCCTAACAGGGTTCAACACTACGATGGCCCCCCCCTCCAGGCGCAACACGTGCGGCGTTCGGATTTGGAGTGGCACTTTTGGCGGGCCATACCTAACTCCCGAGCCGAGAGCTGCTTGCGCTTGGGCGCGGGCTCAACGCTCGGGCCAGCGGGGCTCCATCTGGAACGGCTCGAACGACATCGCCCCTCCGGGTGGAGGGGCGATTGTACCCCTGACGGGACCCGCGGGCAAGCGGCTGCTACGTGCCCCGGCGGATTCGAATGGCCCCGTTGACGGTGCGGATGTTCAGGGTGCGCCCGCCTTGGCCGATGCGGCCGCTCAGGCGCCGGGGCGACATGCGTCCGGTCACGGTGATCGGAAAGTCGCTGTTGATGTTGCCGTTCACCGTCGAGGCATCGAGGTCCGCGCCCAGGTCGCGCGGCAGCGTGACCGTCACGCTTCCGTTCACCGTGTTGAAGCGCAGCGGGCGACGACCGCCCGGCCCTATCACCGCGATGATGCTGCCGTTGACCGTGGTCGCCTCCGCCTCGCCATCGCTCGTCTCGATCCGCACGCCGGAATTGACGGTGCTCGCCTCGACCGGCCCGGTGAGGCCGAGGGCATCGACGCCGCCGTTGACCGTGCTGCCCGCGAACCCGACGCGGCGAGGCACGTGCACGGTGAATTCCACCTCGACGTCGTTGTTGTGCGTGCTCATGTGGCCGCCGCCCGGCTCGCACCGGTTGCCGCGGCCGGGGTAGACGGCGCAGATCGTGACGCCGCCCTCGTGCTCGACCACTTCTATCCGCACGTCGTCGGGGTCGTCGCGCCGGCCGCGCTTCTCGGCCGTCACCTCGACCTCGTTCCCCGTAGCCGGCTCGGCCGAAATCGAACCGTTCACGCCCCGGATCTCGATCGTCTTGCCCTCGGCGATGCGGCCGTGCCAGTTCCAGGTCGTTCCCTGCCGGATGGCGCCCGCGCCGGCGGGGCCATGGGGAAGCGCTGGAACCAGCGCGTACCACGCCGCCGCGACCACGATGCCTGCGATGCCGTACTTCATCATTCCTCCCGCTTCGGCGCCGCGACGCCGGCGCCACGCCTCAAGTAGATGCCGCCGCTGAAGGAGCGCAGCGTGAGCCGCGCGCCGCCGTTGCCCAGGGTGAACTCCCACTCGCGCTGCACCCGGCTGCCCGGCGTGAGCACGATCGGGAAATCCGACTCGAAGTCGCCGCTGAAGGTGCTCACGCTGATCGTCGCGTTGAGGCTGCCCGCGGCGCGCACCGTTACGTCGCCGGAATGCGCCTCGAAGCGGTAGCGGCCGTTCTGGGCCAGCCGCCCGGCGAACTCAATGCTGCCGCTCACCGTCTCCGCGCCGATCTCGCGGCCCTCGATCCCGTCCAGCGATATGTCACCCGAGACGCTGTGCGCGTTCACGCTCCCGCGGGCGTTCGAGACATCCACGTCGCCGCTGGTCGAACCGGCCTCGAGCGTACCCCGCACGTTGGTCACGCTGACGTCGCCCGAAACGCTCTGCACCATGACGTCGTCCGCGCCGCAATCGAGGGTGATGTCCCCCGAGACCGAGTTGAGGTTGACCGCGCCGCACACCCCGTCGATGTCAATGTCCGAAGAGATCGCGGTGACCTCGACCGGCGTGTTGTTGGGCACCGTGATCGTGTAGTCCACGTCAGCGTCGCCGCGGCGCGAGACCGTGCGCACCGAGACGCGGCCCGGGGATTCGTCCACCTCGACGCGGGCCCGGTCGTACTCGGCCACGACGCGAATCTGGTTGCGGCCCCAGGAGCGGATGGTGACGGTGCCGGAGATGTTCGACACCGAGAGCCTGGTGCCGGAGCGCGCGGCGAGCATGGTGTCGAGGGTCTGGGCCGAGAGCGCTCCCGCGCCCGCGGCACCGGCGATGACGGCGATGACGGCTGCGGATGCTGCGACAGAACGGTTCATGATCTCCTCAGCTCACCGGCATCGTGGCCGCGCGGCGCAGGACGTCGAGCTTCCGGCCGAGCGCGCGCTGTAGGTGGCTGTTCAAGTAGTTGTTATTGGGGTCCTGCTCGAGTGCATGCCGCGCTTGGGCGATCGCGGAGTCGATCACCTGGAGGCTCTGCTGGAGGACGCGCACCGTGGAGGTGTCGAGCTGAGACCGCCGGCCCGCGAGCAGTTGCTCGAGCTGCTGGATCGCTGGCGCATACGACTGGAACGCGTCGTCCGCGGGGCTCATCACTACCGGCGTCACTTGCACCCCGCCCGTGGCTCCCGAGGTCGGGCCCTGGGTCGCAGGCGTGCCGCGGGTCATCATCACCGCCACGCCCGCCGAGACCGCCATGAGCGTGACCGCCGCGGCGGCGAGCTGCGGGACCGAGAAGGCGAACCGGCGGCGGCGCGGCGCGAGGGGGATGACGTCGGCCGTGGACGCGTCGCCGATGCGCGACGCGATGCCCGCCCAGAGGTCGCGCTCCGGAGGCCGGTCGTCGAGCGCCCGCGCGCGACGTACCAGGCCGCGCAGGCTCTCCAGCGTCGCCCGGCACTCCGAGCACTGCGCGAGATGTGCCTCGGCCGCCGCGAGCGCGTCCCCGTGCAGCTCCCCGTCGAGGTAGGCCGAAAGCTCTTGGTTCAGATGTGCGCTCATGTCAGCGCTCCAGGTGGGCGCGCATCAGCATCCGCGCGCGGTGCAGCTGTGCCTTCGAAGTCCCGGACGTCACACCCAGCATCTCCGCGATCTCCTCGTGCCGGAACCCTTCCACGTCGTGCAACACGAACACTCGTCTTGCTCCCGGCGGCAGTCGCGCCACGGCGTCTTCCAGGTCCATTGCCGCTTCCACCGGGTGGCGCCGGCCCGGCGTGAGGTCCACGTCCGCCTCACTGTCGAACCGCCGCCGGCCCCGCGACTCGCCCTTCTGCCAGTTGAGGACCAGGTTCACGGCCAACCGGTGGAGCCAGGTCCCGAATTGCGCTTCGCCGCGAAAGGTCGAGAGCCGCTGCCAGGCCCTGACGAAGACGTCCTGCGTCAGCTCGTCCGGATCGCCGTCACCGCCCGCCATCCGCCGCACCAGCGAGTGGATCCTGGCCGAGTGCAGCCGGTAGAGCCGCTCGAACGCCTGCTGGTCCCCGGCCGCCGCCAGGGCGACGTCAGCCCCTTCGGAGTCGGCCTGGGCCAGCGAGTTGTCCGTCGACGGAGGTGGTGTCAGGCCGGCCTCCAAGCTCAGCGCTCTGATCGTCACGCACCCGATTGGACAGCCGAATGGGCCTAAGTAGTTGGAATGCCTGCCACTACAGTTGTAGAGCCGCCACGCCCTGCATCAGCCTGAGCTTGCGGTGCAGCGTGGAGCGGTCAATGCCGAGGACCTCGGCGGCCTTCAGCTTGTTGCCGTGGGTGGCCTCGAGCACGCGCAGGATGTAGCGACGCTCCACCTCCTCCAGCGTCAGGGTGGGCGGCAGCTCGTGCGGCGCGGTCCCGCCCTCCGGCGGCGCCACTTTCCCGATGGCGGGCGGGAGGTCGCGGAGGGTGATCGCTTTCCCCATGCGCAGGGCCAGAGCGCGGGCCAGGACGTTCTCGAGCTCGCGGACGTTGCCGGGCCACTGGTACGCCGTCAGTGCGGCGAGGGTATCGGGCGCGAGGTCGGCGTGCTCGAGCTGATAGCGGTCGGCGAGGCGCTTGATGAGTTGCTCGGCCAGCGCCGGGATATCCACCGGCCGCTCCCTAAGCGGGGGGATGTGGATGTGGACGATGTTGAGCCGGTAGAACAGGTCCTCGCGCATCCTGCCGGCCGCAACCTCGATCATCGGATCGCGGTTGGTGGCCGCTATGAGCCGCGCGTCGCTCCGGCGCGACTGGGTATCGCCGAGGCGGCGGAACTCGCCGTCCTGGAGGAAGCGCAGGAGCTTGGGCTGCGTGGCGAGCGGGACCTCGGCTACTTCGTCCAGGAACAGGGTACCGTCCGCCGCCACTTCGACGAGCCCCGTGTGGTCGCGCCGGGCATCGGTGAAGGCGCCGCGCTTGAAGCCGAAGAGCTCCGACTCGACGAGCGACGGCGGGAGCGCGGCACAGTTCAGCGCGACGAAGCTGCCGCGTCCCGATGCGGCGTGGATGGCGCGCGCGATGACCTCCTTGCCCGTCCCCGTGTCGCCGGTGATGAGGACCGGTGTCGAGGTCGGCGCGACCTTGATCGCGGTGTCGAGGATCTCCCGCATCTGCCGCGACACTGCGACGACGTCGGCGGGGAGCGCGAGGCGGCGGCGCAGCCGCGCCAGCTCGCGACGCGTCTCGCTGGACTCGAGCGCCCGTCGGACCGTGATAAGGAGTTCGGGGAATTTCGTGGGCTTGGTGAGGTAGTGCTGGGCGCCGGCGTGGAGCAGGTCCACCGCGGAATCCACCGAGCCGTGGGCCGTGATGACGATGAAGGGGATCTCCGGGCGCCGCTCCTGGACCGCGCCAAGGAGGGCGCGGCCGTCCATGCCCGGCATCATGAGGTCGGAAAGGATGACGTCCACCTCCTCACCCTGGTCGAGCAGGGCGAGGGCTGCTTCTCCGGAGAGGGCCGAGAAGACGGTCCAGCCGTCGGATTCCAGGACGGCGCGCAGCGGCTTGAACTGTGCCTCGTCGTCGTCCACGATCAGGATGCGACCTGCATCAGCCATGGGGTGACTGCGTTGGAGGATACCACAGAAGCTGTGATGCAACGTGGCAAACAGCAACAGGGGAGCGGGGAGCGGTTCCTTGGGGTGCGATGCGCCCGTTCGGGGCGCTCCAAAGGTACCGCTCCCCGCTCCCCGCTCCCCCTATCTCACCACCTCAGCCAGATCCCCGAACGAATCCAGCCAGTAATCCGGCTTTTCCTCCGAAAGGCGGTCCCGGGAGAAGGGTCCCCACAAGCAGGCGGCGGTGCGGGTGCCGGCGTCGCGGCCGGCGGCGATGTCGTGGGGCGAATCGCCGACCATGAGCGCTTCGGCCGCGGAAGCGCCGAGCTGGGCCAGCATGGCGAGGACGGGGGCGGGATCCGGCTTGCTGGCCTCGAGGTCGTCGCTGGTCATCATCCCGTCGAACAGCCCGTCGAAGCCGCAGAGGGTGAGGCCGCGGTCGATGCCGCGGCGGCTCTTGGAGGAGACGATACCGAGCCGCGCGCCTTTGGTCTTGAGGGCGCGGACGGTCTCGAGGGCGCCCGGATAGGCGGTAACCATGCCGTCGTGGTGGGAGTAGTTCCACTCGCGATAGGTCGCGATCATCGTTTCGATTTCGGCCGGGTCGTCGGTGAAGTCGCGGAACTGGACGCGGAGCGGGGTG
>JAUYOW010000012.1 GCA_030697825.1 Gemmatimonadales bacterium
GCGGTGCAGGCGGCGCTGCTACGCGTCGTGCTCGACAAGGTGGTGGGCGACACGGTGCTGGACGCTTCGCGCCTGTCGGTGGTCGCGATCGCGAACCCGGTGGACGTCGGCGGCGGGTTCGATCTGTCGCTCCCGCTCCTCAACCGCTTTGTCCACCTCGACTGGAACTTCGAGATCGAGAACTGGAAGCGGGGGATGCTCTCGGGCTGGCCCGATCCCAAGCCGTTCGCGCTGCCGGCGGGCTGGGAGTCGGAACTGTACTCGACGCGCGCGCTGATCGCGGGCTTCCTCGACAAGCGCCCGCATCTGGCGCTGAACGTGCCGGGGACCAACGGCAAGGCGCAGGGCACGCCGCGCGCGTATCCCACGCCCCGGTCGTGGGACGTGGCTTCGCGCTTGCTCGCGGCAGCGAAGGCGGTCGGTGGCAACAAGGACGATCGGCTGGCGGTGGTGGCGGCGTGCATCGGGGACGGCGCGGCGATCGAGTTCCTGCGGTGGGAGGACGCGCTGGACCTTCCCGATCCCGAGGCGCTGCTGGCCAAGCCGGGGTCGTTCAAGCTGCCCGAACGCGGCGATCAGCAGTACGCGGTGCTGGGGTCGGTGGTGGCGGCGGCGATCCGCAAGCTGACCAACGACCGCTGGCTGGCGGCGTGGGAGGTGATCGCGGCGGCGGCGAAGCAGGGCGGCGCGGACGTGGCGGCCTCGGCGGCGCGCGCGCTGGCGGGCGTGAAGCGCGACGGCTTCACGCTGCCGACCAAGCACGTGCAGGCGCTCTACCCGCTCCTGCGCGCGACGGGGGAGGTCTAGGGGTCATGGCCAAGCTGATTCCGTTCAACCTGCAGGCGGCGCGGCGCCTGTTGCTCAAGACGCACCCGTACCTGGCGAGCGCGGCCTGGGCGGTGGTGCCGGTCGAGGTGCCCGAGATGCAGAAGAAGGGGGCGCTGGGGCCGATCGGCGTGGACAACTGGGGGCGGCTCTACTTCGACCCGGCGGCGCTTAGTCGCTTCAAGATCGAGGAGCTGTCCGCGATCCTGTACCACGAGCTGTGGCACCTGCTGCGGAAGCACCACGCGCGCGCGGAGGCGATGCACGCGGACCCGGTGCTGGCGAACGCCACGCAAGATGCTGAAATTAATGACGATATCGACGCCGAGAAGTTGCCGTTGCCCGCGTGGGCGGTGCGCCCGAAGCACCTGGGCCAGCCGGACGGCAAGCTCTGGGAGGAATACTACGCGGCGATCGAGTCGAAGGCGCAGAAGGCGCTGGATCGCGCGCGTGCAAACGGGGCGGGCGAGGGGTCGTGCGGATCGGGCGCCGCTGGGCAGGCCCAGCCGTGGGAGCAGGGCGCCCCGGCCGGGAGCGGCGGCAAGGAGGGCGCGCCGCACGGGATCGGGACGGCCGAGACGGAGTTGATCCGGCGGCAGGTGGCCGAGTCGGTGGCGCAGCAGAAGGGGCGCGGCGACGTGCCGGCGGCGTGGGCGCGCTTCGCGGACGAGGTACTGACGCCGCAGGTGGATTGGCGCAAGGTGCTGCGCGCGCAGATCCGGCGCGCGCTGCAGGACGCCGTGGGCCAGGTGGATTATTCGTATTCGCGGCCCTCGCGGCGGCAGGCCGGCTTCGAGGGGATCGTGCTGCCGGCGCTGCGCCAGCCGGTGATCCACCCGGCGGTGGTGGTGGACACGTCGGGGTCCATGAACCAGAAGGACTTGGCGGTGGCGCTGGCCGAGGTGCGCGGCGTGATCGAGGCGGCGGGGCTGGATCAGGGCGTGCGGGTGATCTGTTGCGACGCGGCGGCGGCGCCGACGCAGCGCGTGTTCGACGCGCGCAAGGTGCAGCTCGTGGGCGGGGGCGGGACGGACATGGGCGCGGGGATCACGGCGGCGTGCGCGCTGCGCCCGGTCCCCGAGGTCGTGATCGTTGTAACCGACGGCGCCACGCCCTGGCCGGTCGAGTCGCCGAAGTCGCGCGTGGTGGTGTGCCTGGTGCTGGGCGAGGGATCGGGGGGAGGCGAAGCGGCGGCGATCCCGGCGTGGGCGGGCGCGGTGGTGGAGGCGCGGGTCTGATGGTGGCGGGGCTGGTGGTGGCGTGCGTGGTCGGAGTGGGGTTGGTGGCTTTCTACGTCGCGCATCGTCTAGGGGCGGCGCCCGCGCGCGCGCCGAAGCTGCCGACCGATCAGGAACGCTTCGCGGCGCTGTGCGAGGAAGCGGCGGTGTTGAAGTGGGAGCCGCTAGACGCGGACTGGTTGCATGTGCGCGGTGCGCCGTTAGTCGCGCGTCTGGTCGAGGGTGAGTGGGAGGTTCGCGTGACAGGTACGGGACGGCAGGACGCCTTGCGTGCGGTTGTTGAACGCAAGGACAAACTCTGGGCGGTTTTGGCTGCGGCGGAAGCGGCACAGCGCGCGGCCGAGGTGAGGCAGATCGATCAGGTCGAGGCGCAGGTGCGCGCGAAGATCGAAGCGGACACCCAGGCGGCGCTGCGCGCGCTGGCGAAGTAGGGGGCAGGGCGTGGACCTGACCTCCTTGCTGGGTGGAGTTGACGCGGAAAAGATCGCGAAGCCTGGCGACCTCGCGCTGGTGGCGCGCGTTCGGTACACCTGCCCGAGCTGCGGCGCGATGGTGGCGCGGCTGGCGACGCACCGGCAGGGGTTGGCTTGTGTGTGCGCGACGCTGGCGCGGTTGGCGCGCGAGGCGGGCTTGCAAGAGTGCCACGCGTTCGCGCCGACGATACCGATCGCGTTGCGGGTCAAGCTCCCCACGGGTTACGTGAAGCCGATAAAAGCGACAGGTGCGGCGAGGTACAGCGCCCCGCGCGCGTTCGGCATGTGGTGGGTGCCCAAGTGGACGATCGCGGCGGTCTTGGCCGGCGCGGACAAGCGGACGTTGCGCGCGATGGCGCGCGCCCAGGGGCAGACGCGCGTGGACATGCTGGACGCGTTGCGCGCGCTGGTCGCGCTGGCGAGATGATCGAGGAGCATCTACCCGCGTTCGGATCGATCGCGAAAGTCTGTCCGAAATGCGGGCAGGCTCCCTCCAAGGAGTTCGAGGGGCGCGCGATCCGGCAGGCGAAGCGGCTGGCGGCCAAGTTCTGCCAGGACGCGGTGATCGTCGAGACGCAGCGGGTGAGCGGGCGGATCGAGTCGCACTACATAAAGCGCGGCGCGACCACGCCCAAGTTTCGCGTGCGGTCGTCGCAGCGTCCGTGCCAGGTGCGCGCGGCGAACAAGAAGGAACTGCGGCACTGGTTCGGCATCTTTTCGCCCCCGACACCCACCACGCGGCGCGGGCGCCCATGACCCGGCGCGCGCGGTCGTGTCGCGTGACGGAGCGGCGCGACGCGAAGGGGGCCACGACGGACGTGCTGATCTGGCGCGGGCGCGAGGTGATCCACGCGCTGCAGGGGCAGGGGGCGACCATGACGGCGGGCGAGGTGCGCGTGGCGCGCGCGCGGGCGCGGCGCGAGTGCCCGCGCTGGACCAGCAAGAGGTAGGCGCGTGCGGTCGAGTCGCTTCGGGTCGGCGGCGGTGCTCGGGCGCCTGGCGCTGTCGGACTACCAGCCCTTCGTGCCGGTGGTGGCGCGCGCGTACCTGGCGAGGCCGGTCTACGAAGCCTCGGCCGCGCCGAGCTGGCACGCGCTCGCGGATCACATCGATCGAATGTACCAGCAGCTCGCGACGCGGGTGCGGGTGGAGTTGACGCCGAACGATCCCTACCCGGACGCGGCGACGATGCAGCGCGACATCGCGCGGCACGGGCGCATGAAGGTCTGGCAGGGTGGGAGCGATCACCCGATCTGGACGCCCGATCAGAACTGGCGGTTTCGCGCGGTCCACGACTACACGGTCCACCTGGGCGGCGATCACGACTTCTCGCTGCGCGGCGAGATCGGGGCGTACAACCGGCACGTGAAGATGGCGCCGGTCGCGGCTCGGCTGGCGCTGTTCGTGGAGGTCGTCGGCCAGACCTCGTGCTTCTTCTTCACCGGCGGCAACTTCTGCGCGCAGAAGGTGTGCCAGGTGTACGGCTTCGACTTCGTGAACGTGGGCGAGGTGGACGCGCGCGCGTACTTGGAAAACGGCGTGGATCGCGTTACGGTGCGGTCGTGATCGCAGGCTATTCCGG
>JAUYOW010000013.1 GCA_030697825.1 Gemmatimonadales bacterium
TGAGAGCGAGGCGCTCAGGCGTAGTCGGAAAGCTGCACCACCCGAAGCCCCGGGATCGCCGGGAGCCTTCGGTCGTTGGTGACGAAGGCGCCACAGCGGTGGGCCAGCGCGGCGGCAAGCTGCAGCGCGTCGGGGGTCCGCACCCCATAGGCCGCGCGCAGCTGCGCCGCGGCCCGCAGCTGCCCACGCTCGATCCCGACCAGCATGAGCCCACGGCTGCGAGTGAGTAATGCCTCGTATCGCTCGGCGAGGGCGACATCGCCCGCCCGGTACGGCACGACGAGGACCTCGAGCAGCGTGAGCGCCGAGGTCACGAGGCGGCGCCGCCCGCGCGCCGCGTCCACGAACAGAGGAGCGACCACCGGCACGAAGCGCTCGTGCTCCTCGATGAAGTAGATAAAGGCAACCGTGTCGAGCGCGACCGGCCCGCTACCGAGTGCCGCCGTCAATCCCACGAACGGCGCTCCTCGGCCACTCGGGCCGCCGCGTCCTTCCCGGCCCAGCGCTCTTTGCCGAGGCCACGAAGCTCCAGGATGGAAAGCGGCTCGGCCGCATCCAGCGCCTCGGCCAGAATGTGCGTGACCTCTTGAGCCACCGAGCGGTGCCGGGCCGCCGCGCGCGCCCGCAGCTTTCGATGGATCCGGTCGGGCAGGTTCTTGATGTTCAGGGTCGCCATTTCCGAGTCCTCCCAATTGCCTCCATTATGGAGGAACACGCAGCAGGCCGCAATCCCACGGACTTGGCAGGCCGCTCGCTCAGGCCGGCGGCCATCCCACGGGCCAATACCCATAGATCCGCTGGTAGGACTGCACGATCGCCGGAGGGGGATGGGCTCCCGACTCCTCGACTGACCGCCGGTACGCGTCATCGAGCGATTCCCTGAGATCAGCCAGCTCGGCGGCGCGTTGCCTCCGTTCCACGTCCCGCGCGACACTCCCGCTCGGATCGTAATGGAGGAACTCCGCCGGCTCGTCGTCCCTCAGGTCGTCGTCACGATCACCAAAGTCCACCAGGAACAACCGCGGATGAGCGTACCGCCAGTCCAGCCCGGCACCACGCATCCGGGAGAACACGAGGTCGTAGAAAGGGGATAGATCGTACTCGCGGCGGGCGCCAAGGGTTCCCATGTAGAAGTCGAGGTAGTCCCACGCATCGCCTGCGCATTGCTCGAGCGACCACCGTTGCCCGCGAAAGTCGGCGATCAAGCCGGCGGCGGCGCGGAAGGAGCCGAGGTCCACCACGGCACCGTCGGCGGTGAATACTCCGTGATTGTTGGAGAACACGTCCCACAGACATCGGCCGAGGAGATCAGCCAGCTCCTCTGCCGGCAGGTCCGCGAACCTCCCCCGGCGCAGCGCCCCAAGGATCACTGCATCATCGAGGCCCCTCGGGAACATGCCAGCAAACAGAGCCCCCTTTCACTCCCCTTTCTTGACTTCATCCCAGAGCCCGTCGAGCACCTCCAGATCCACCCGGCCCAACTCGACCCCGCGCTCAGCCGCCATGCTCTCGACGGCGTTGAATCGCCTAACGAACTTCGCCGTCGCGTCCCGCAGCGCGATGACGGGGTGCACTCCCGCCTTTCGCGCCACGTTCACCGCCGCGAACAGCACGTCGCCGATTTCCTCGGCCGGATGCACGCGCGCCTCGCGCACTTCCTCTTCCAGCTTGTCGAGCGGACCCATCACATCGTTCCAGTCGAAGCCGACCGACGCCG
>JAUYOW010000014.1 GCA_030697825.1 Gemmatimonadales bacterium
AACCCCGCCAATCGCGCCCTACCTTCGATGTACCAATCGGTTACGTCTTCTCGAAAAGGGTACGGTACCCCATGACTGTCACCACGCAGCCGCACCGCGGCGGCGTCTTTTCTTCCGCCGCGCGAAAGTCCGACGTTCCCATCCCGAACTTCATCGGCGGCGCCTGGGTGCAGGCCAGCGCCACCGAATCGCTACCCCTCACCAATCCCGCCACCGGCGAAGCCCTCGGCCGAGTGCCCCTGTCGAACGCGAAGGACGTGGAAGACGCCGTGGCTGCGGCGCAGGCCGCGTTCCCCGCGTGGCGCGCCACGCCGGCGCCGGTGCGGGCTCGATACCTCTTCAAGCTGAAGGCCCTCCTCGACGAGCACTTGGACGAGATCTCCTCGATCGTCACCCAGGAGAACGGCAAGACGCTCGACGAGTCGCGCGGCTCGGTGAAGCGCGGCATCGAGAACGTCGAGCACGCCTGCGGCATCCCGACGCTGATGATGGGGCAGACGCTCGAGGACGTAGCGACGGGGATCGACTGCGAGTACGTCCGCCAGCCGATGGGCGTCTTCGCCGCGATCACGCCGTTCAACTTCCCCGCGATGGTGCCGCTCTGGTTTTGGCCCTACGCCATCGCGACGGGAAATACGTTCGTCCTCAAGCCCAGCGAGCAGGTCCCGCTCTCGCAGCAGCGGATCATCGAGTTGGCGCACGCTGCCGGCATCCCCACCGGCGTGCTCAACCTCGTTCACGGCGGCAAGGACGCGGTCAACGCGATCCTCCAGCATCCGGGTATCGTCGGCGTGTCGTTCGTGGGCTCGACGGCCATCGCGAAGTACATCTATACCGAAGCCGCGAAGTACGGGAAGCGGGTCCAGGCACTGGGCGGCGCCAAGAACCACGTCGTCGTGATGCCGGACGCGAACCTCGACCAGACCACCAACGCCGTCACCGAGTCCGTTTTCGGTTGCGCCGGCCAGCGCTGCCTCGCCGGCAGCGTAGTGGTCGCGGCCGGCAAGGCGTACGGCCCGTTGAAAGACCGCCTCCTCGCCGCCGCGAAGGGCCTCAAGATGGGCTACGGCCTCGACGAGGGCGTGAAGCTCGGCCCCGTGGTCTCCGCCCGGCACAAGGAGCGGGTGCTCGGCTACATCGAGGCGGGGGTCAAGGACGGCGCCGACCTCCTGATGGACGGTCGCGGAGCGAGGGTGCCCGAGTATCCGAACGGCGCCTTCCTCGGCCCGACGATCTTCGACGGCGTTTCGCCGGAGATGACGATCGGAAAGGAGGAGATCTTCGGCCCGGTGGCCTCGCTCACCCACGTCAACGATCTCGATGAGGCGATCGAGTCGGTGCACCAGAGCGCCTACGCCAATGCGACTTCGATCTTCACGTCGAGCGGCAAGGCGGCGCGCGAGTTCCGCTACAAGGTCGGGGTCTCGATGATCGGCGTGAACATCGGCGTCGCGGCTCCCATGGCGTTCTTCCCGTTCGGCGGGACCAAGGGCTCGTTCTTCGGGGACCTGAAGGCGCATGGGCAGGATTCGGTGCAGTTCTATACGGACAAGAAGGTCGTGATCTCGAGGTGGTTCTGAGGGGGAGCGGGGAGCGGGGAGCGGTTCCTTTAGGGCGCCTTTCAGCACTTGGTGGCGAGGGGAACTCGGAGGAGCCCTTGCAGCGCTGCGATGGAGCCGTCGGCGAGCGCGAGCAGTTCACCCGCACGCTCGGCCGGCAGGTACTCCAGTTCCTCCGCCAGCCGAACCAGGCACTCCGCTTCGGCCGCCGAGCCGAGGGCGACGCGCAAGTGCCGCCGGAACAGCGGACCGGTGCTCAGCCCGTATCCCTCCACGACGTTGGCCTCAACGGAGACAGCGGCACGACGCATCTGATCGAACAGCGCACGCGATCGGGGATGGTGGGCGGCATCCGTGAACCGGTGCGCGAGCACGGCCAACCTGTGGGCGCGTTGCCAAGCCACGAGGGAGCGGTACTTGTGCATGTGCAGAAGGTAAGGCGGAATGCCGCGCTGCCCGGTACCGTTTCATTGCACTCCGTACCAGAATCGCGCACGGAAAGGTACCGCTCCCCGCTCCCCGCTCCCCAGGAGACACTCTGATGCCGCGGATCGTCACGGGCGGTCTCATCCAGCTGTCGAATCCCATCAACGAAGACGGGGTCCCGGTCGCCAAGATCAAGCAGGCGATGCTGGACAAGCACCTCCCCTGGATCGAGGAGGCCGGAAAGAAGGGCGTCCAGATCCTCTGCCTCCAGGAGATCTTCAACGGCCCGTATTTCTGCCCCAGCCAGGACTCGAAGTGGTGCGACACCACCGAGCCGATCCCCGGCCCCACGATCGAGCTGATGCAGACTTATGCGAAGAAGCACGACATGGTCATCATCGTGCCGATCTACGAGCGCGAGATGGCGGGCGTCTACTACAACAGCGCCGCCGTCATCGACGCCGACGGCAGCTACCTCGGCAAGTACCGGAAGATGCACATCCCGCACACCTCGGGCTTCTGGGAGAAGTACTTCTTCAAGCCGGGCAACCTCGGCTACCCCACGTTCAAGACGCGCTACGCCCAGGTCGGGGTGTACATCTGTTACGACCGCCACTTCCCCGAGGGCGCTCGGCTGCTCGGGCTTCACGGTGCCGAGATCGTGTTCAATCCTTCGGCCACGGTCGCGGGGCTCTCGCAGTATCTCTGGAAGCTCGAGCAGCCCGCGCACGCCGTCGCGAACGGCTACTTCATGGGATGCAGCAACCGCGTCGGCACCGAAGCGCCGTGGAACATCGGCCAGTTCTACGGTTCTTCGTACTTCGTGGACCCGCGCGGCAACTTCCTGGCGGTGGGGAGCGAGGACAAGGACGAGCTGGTCGTGGCCGAGATGAACCTCGACATCATCGAGGAAGTGCGGCGCACCTGGCAGTTCTACCGGGACCGCCGACCGGATAGCTACGACGACATGGTGAGGCAGCTGCCGTGAGGCGGGAGCCGGGAGCCGGGAGCCGTGCTTTTCGCGCCCGGCGCGGCCGCGGTGTTCCGCGGTGGGTCCGGCTCCCGGCTCCCGGCTCCCGAAGTGGGAAGCCCCTATGCCGCTCCTGATCTCCAACGGCCGGATCATCACGGCAACCGACGACTACGTCGCGGACATCTACTGCGCCGGCGAGACCATCTCACGCATCGAGCGCGGGATCGACCCGAAGACCCTGCCGCCGGACACCGAGGTCGTGGACGCCTCGGGCAAGTACGTCTTTCCCGGCTTCATCGACCCGCACGTCCACATCTACCTCCCGTTCATGGGCACGTACGCGGTGGACGACTACGAATCGGCCAGCAAAGCGGCGCTCGCGGGCGGCACGACCACGCTCATCGAGATGATCTGCCCCGGACCCAGGGACGATCCGTACGAGGCGTTCGAGTTGTGGCGTTCCAAGGCCGAGGGCCTCGCGGCGCTGGACTACACGTTCCACATGTCGGTAGTGCGTTTCGAGGAGAGCGTCCGCGAGCAGTTCCGGAAGATCGTCAAGGCGGGCGTGCCGTCGTTCAAGGTGTTCCTTGCCTACAAAGGCGCGCTCAACCTCACCGACGAGCACCTCTTCGCCATGATGGGGTTGGCGAAGCAGTGGGGCGTGATCGTGACCGCGCACTGCGAGAACGCGGACTCGATCGACGCGATGCAGCGGGCGCTGATCGCGGCCGGCAGGACCGGAACGGAATGGCACGGCGCGGCGCGCCCGCCGGCGGTGGAGGCGGATGGAGTGCACCACCTCTGCACCTTCTCCGAGCTGACCGGTGCGCACATCTACACGGTGCACACCTCGTGCGACGAGGCGGTGCGGGCGGCGCTTGCGGCGCGCTACCGCGGCGTCAACGTGTGGATCGAGTCGGTGGCGCCGCACTTCGTGCTCGACGAGTCGTATGCGGAGAAGCCTGACTTCGAGGGCGCGAAGTACGTGATGAGCCCGCCGCTCCGGCACCGGCGCAACCAGGCGGTCCTCTGGAACGGCGTGAAGAGCCGCGCCATAAGCACCATCGGCACCGACCACGCGCCCTTCACCACCGAGCAAAAGAAGATGGGAAAGGACGCGTTCACGAAGATCCCCAACGGCATCCCGACCATCCAGGAGCGGGTGGACCTGATCCACACCTACGGGGTGTGCGAGGGACGCCTGTCGCTTCAGACGATGGTGGACGCGTGCAGCACCCAGGCCGCCCGGCTGTTCGGGCTCTACCCCAGGAAGGGCGCGATCCGGGTAGGGAGCGACGGGGACCTGGTGGTCTACGACCCGAACGACCGTGGCAGGTTCTCGAAGCGGACCAGCCACTCGAAGGTGGACTACTGCGCCTACGAGGGCTGGGAGCGGAAGGGCTGCGCCGCGGTGGTCGCGGTGCGCGGCCAGGTGCAGGCGCGGGGCGGCAGGTTCGTCGGGACGGTGGGGCGAGGGCAGTTCATCGGAAGAGAGCCGACGCATGGGTAGGGGAGCAGGGAGCGGGGAGCGGTACCTACCGATGCGGGTCGCGGCGACGAGTCGCCGTGCGGGGCATCCCAAGGTACCGCTCCCCGCTCCCCCAGGTACCTAACGCACGAAAGGCGATCATGGACTCGTCAACGGTACGGGCCAAGCACCAGGAGTTCCTCTTCCCCTGCGTCGCCAACTACTACCAGGAGCCGGTGGTCATCACGGGCGGCGCCGGCTGCTGCGTCCGCGACGCCGACGGCCGAGACTATCTCGATTTCTTCGGCGGCATCCTCACCCTGGGCATCGGCCATGCGCACCCCGAGTTCGTGGAGCGCATCCAGGAGCAGGTGGCGCGGCTGACGCACACCTCGACCATCTACCCCACCGAAGAGATCGTCCGCGTCGCGGAAAAGCTCGCGCGCATCACGCCCGGCAAGCTGAAGAAGAGCTTCTTCACCACCAGCGGCACCGACGCCGACGAGACGGCGATCATGCTGGCCAAGATCTACACCGGCAAGCAGGAGATCATCGCGCTCCGCCACAGCTACGCGGGCCGATCGCACCTGGCGATCGCGGTCACGGGTCAGAGCGTCTGGCGCGCGCTTCCCACCCAGGTCCCCGGCATCAAGCACGGCCTCTCGCCCTACTGCTACCGCTGCCCGCTGGGGCTCGAGTATCCCTCCTGCGGCGTGAAGTGCGCGCAGGACCTGGAAGAACTGATCCGAACCGAGACCACCGGCGCGCCGGCCGCCTTCATCGCGGAGCCGATCCAGGGAGCGGGCGGGTTCATCGTGCCGCCCAAGGAGTACTTCCAGATCGCGGTAGGGATCGTGCGGAAGTTCGGCGGCGTCTTCATCTGCGACGAGGTGCAGACCGGCTGGGGCCGCACCGGGGACAAGTGGTGCGGGATCGAGCACTGGGGGGTCGAGCCGGAGATCATGACGTTCGCGAAGTCCATTGCGAGCGGCTTCCCGGTCGGCGCGACCATCGCCACGGAGGAAGTGGCCAACGCCTTCACCGGCCTGTCGCTCTCGACCTTCGGCGGGAACCCGATTTCGATGGCGGCCACCGAGATCACGATGGACGTCATGGAGCGCGAGAACACGCCCCGGCGGTCCGCCGAGCGCGGCAAGCAGCTCCGCGACCATCTCGAGTCGTTCAAGGAGAAGTACCCGTTCATCGGCGACGTGCGGGGGATGGGGCTGATGCAAGGGCTCGAGCTGGTCGAGGACCGGAAGACGAAGGAGCCGTCCCCGAGGAAGACGCTCGCGCTGATGGAGGCGGCCAAGAAGCACGGCCTACTGATCGGGAAGGGCGGGCTCTACGGCAACGTGATCCGCATGGCGCCCTCGATGCTGATATCGAAGGCCGAGGTGGATGACGGCGCGGCACGCCTGGACAGGGCGCTGGCGGAGGTGCGTTGAGCCGGGAGCCGGGAGCCGTACCTTCCGGGGCTGATCCCCGCCTCTGGAACGCCGACCTCGCGCCCACGACCGCCGAGCAGCGGAAGTGGACTACGTGGAACATCGCCGCGCTGTGGATCGGCATGGCCATCTGCATCCCTACCTACACGCTGGCCTCGGGCCTCGTGGACCAGGGTTGGACGTGGCAGGCGGCGGTGGGCGCGGTCGTGCTGGGCAACGTCGTGGTCCTGATCCCGATCGCGCTCAACTCGCACGCCGGCACGCGCTACGGGATTCCCTTCCCCGTCATGAGCCGCGCCGCTTTCGGCGTGCTCGGCGCCAACGTACCTTCGATACTGCGTGCGCTCGTGGCGTGCGGATGGTTCGGGATCCAGACCTGGATCGGCGGCTGGGCGATCTACAAACTCATCGAAGCGATCTGGCCCGGGATGGCGACGCTACCGGCGATCCTGCCCGCCGCGGTCGGGCTCAACACCGGCGAGGCGGTCTGCTTCCTCCTGTTCTGGGCGATGAACGTGTGGATCGTCCTCCGAGGCATGGACTCGATCAAGTTCCTCGAGACCTGGGGCTCTCCGTTCCTCCTTGCCGTCGGGGCCGCGCTCTTCATCTGGGCGTGGTGGCGCGCCGACGGCCTGGGTCCGATGCTCGCCAACCCCCCGCGCCAGGGCGGCGCACCAGCTATCACCAACCTCTTCGGCGCGGGGCTCACTTCCGCCGTGGCATTCTGGGGGACGATGGCCCTCTCCATCCCCGACTTCTCGCGCTACGCGCGCAGCCAGCGTGACCAGGTCGAGGGTCAGGCGATCGGCCTGCCGCTGACGATGGCGCTCTTCGCGTTCATCGGCGCGGCGGTGACCAACGCGACCGTGGTGATCTTCGGCGAGCGCATCGCCGATCCCGTCGCCCTCCTCGCGCGGGTGGGCGGCGCGTTCACGGTGGTGATCGCGATGGCAGGCCTCACCGTCGCGACGCTCACCACGAACATCGCCGCCAACGTCGTCGCACCGGCCAACGGGTTCAGCAACCTCGCGCCGAGCCGGATCTCCTTCAAGGCGGGCGCGATGATCACCGCGGTGATCGGCATGGTGATGATGCCTTGGAAACTCTATAACGACGCCGCTGCCTACATCTTCACCTGGCTGATCGGCTACGGCGCGCTACTGGGGCCGGTGGCCGGGATCATGATCGCCGACTACTTCATCCTGCGCCGCTCGCGGCTGGACGTGGACGCGCTCTACCGGCGTGGCGGCGCGTACGAGTACACGCGCGGAGTCAACTGGATCGCGATGCTGGCGCTGGCCGTCGGGGTCGCGCCGAGCGTGCCGGGGTTCCTCGCCGCGTTGAAAGTGACGGAGGTCGCCCCGGTCTGGAGCGGTATCTACAACTGGGCCTGGTTCGTGGGCTTCGCTTTGGCGGCGACGGTGCATGTGGGTGGGATGAAGATGATGGGGAGCGGGGAGCGGGGAGCGGTACCTTTCCGTGAGGACGCCGATGGCGGTTCGGGGCGGGGCAACCTTGAGGGGGCACCGTGAGGAACCGCTCCCCGCTCCCCGCTCCCCCCGATCCTTTCGCCGAGATCGCCCCGCCCTTGACGCGCGACGCCGCGCTCGCCGAAGCGAACCGGTGCCTCTACTGCTTCGACGCCCCCTGCACCAAGGCCTGCCCGACGCACATCGACGTGCCGGCGTTCATCAAGAAGATCGCCACCGGCAACCTGAAGGGCTCGGCGCGCGTCATCCTCGACGCCAACCCGATGGGCCACTCGTGCGCGCGCGCCTGTCCGGTCGAGGTGCTGTGCGAGGGCGACTGCGTCCTCAACGAGCGCGACATCAAGCCGATCAACATCGCGCTCCTCCAGCGCGTCGCCACCGACTACGCCATCGAGAAGAAGCTGCAGCTCTTCAAGCCGGGGCCGGACACCGGGAAGCGCGTCGCCATCGTGGGCGCGGGGCCGGCGGGACTCTCGGGCGCGCAGGACCTCCGCCGCTGGGGCCACGCGGTCACCATCTACGAGGCCAAGCCGCTACCGGGCGGGCTCAACACCTACGGCGTCGCCGAGTACAAGCTCCGCGCGCCGACCGCCCAGGCTGAAGCGCAGATGGTCCTCGACCTCGGCGTCACGCTGAAGACCGGCCTGAAGATCGGCAAGGACATCCCGCTCGAGCAGCTGGTTAGCGAGTACGATGCGGTCTTCATCGCGGTCGGGCTCGGCGCGACCAGGCGCCTCGGGATCCCCGGCGAGGACAAGGACGGCGTGGTGGAGGCGCTCCGGTTCATCGAGACCCTCAAGACCCGCCCCGCCTCCGAGGTGAAGGTCGGCAGGCGCGTGGTCGTGATCGGCGCCGGGAACACCGCCATCGACGCGGTGACGCAGGCCAAGCGCCTGGGCGCGGAGACCAGCACCATTGTCTACCGTCGCGGCGAGGCCGACATGCCGGCCTACGACTACGAGTACGCGCTGGCCAGGAAGGACGGCTGTGACTTCCGCTTCCACTGCGTCCCGAAGGAGATCGTGGGACCGTCGAAGGTCGAAGGGTTGAGGGTGACGACGCCGGCGGGTGAGGAGACCATCCCCTGCGACATGGTCATCAAGGCCCTGGGCCAGACGCGGCGCGCGGACTTCGAGATCCCGAATGACCCACGAGTGTTCGCCGGCGGCGACTGCGCCAACGGCGGCAAGGAGATCGTGAACGCGGCGGCTGAGGGCAAGGCGGCCGCAGCCGCGATCCACCGGCTGTTTGGAGGAACCGATGGCAGACCTCCGCGTTAACTTCGCGGGCATCCGGACCCCGAACCCATTTTGGCTCGCCTCCGGCCCGCCCACCAACACCTATGGGCAGGTGGCGCGCGCCTTCGACGCCGGCTGGGGCGGCGCCGTGTGGAAGACCCTCGGCCAGCCGATCATCAATGTCTATTCGCGCTACGGCTCGGTGGACTACGCCGGCACCCGGATGATCGGGTTGAACAACATCGAGCTCATCACCGACCGGCCGCTCGAGGACAACCTGCGCGAGATCGCCGATGTGAAGCGGAACTACCCGAACCACGCGGTCATCGTGTCGCTGATGGTGGAGAGCAAGCGCGAGGCGTGGCACGAGATCGTCAGCAAGACCGAGGATACCGGCGCCGACGGGATCGAGCTCAATTTCGGGTGCCCGCACGGGATGAGCGAGCGCGGGATGGGCGCCGCGGTCGGCCAGGTGCCTGACTACACCTGCCAGATAGTGCAGTGGGTGAAGGAGGTCGCGAAGATCCCGGTCATCGTCAAGCTCACGCCCAACGTGACCGACGTGACCTACATCGCGCGCGCAGCGAAGCAAGGCGGCGCCGACGCCGTCTCGCTCATCAACACCATCAACTCGATAGTGGGGATAGATCTCGACACCTTCGCGCCGAACCCCGCGGTGCACGGCAAGGGGAGCCACGGCGGCTACTGCGGCCCCGCCGTGAAGCCCATCGCCCTCAACATGGTGGCGGCCGTGGCGGGCGACCCGGAGGTCGGCATCCCCATATCCGGCATCGGCGGCATCCTGACCTGGCGTGACGCCGCCGAGTTCATGGCCCTGGGCGCGACCACGGTGCAGGTCTGCACCGCGGTGATGCACTACGGCTTCCGCATCGTGGAGGACATGATCGACGGGCTGGAGAACTGGATGGACGAACACGAGTTCCGGACCATCCACGACTTCGCGGGCCGAGCGGTGCCCAACGTGACCAAGTGGGAAGACCTCGACCTCAACTACCACACGCTCGCCCGCATCGACTACGACAAGTGCATCGAGTGCGAGCTGTGCTACGCCGCCTGCGAGGACGGCGCGCACCAGGCCATCCGGAGGAACGACCGCGGCAACGGCGCGCCCGCGGTGGAGATCATCGACGAGGCGTGCGTCGGGTGCAACCTCTGCTTTCTGGTGTGCCCGGTCGAGGGCTGTATCACCATGGCGCAGGTCCCGAACGGCGCGCCGGCGGTGAGCTGGAAGGACTTCACGGCTGGTCGAGGCAAGCTGGCGCCGAGGCCGGAGCACTTCCATACCGCGAAGTTCGGCTAGCGCCTTCTCCTCGCCACCGCCGCGACCCGAAACACGAGGTCCTCAGAAGCGGTGCGGGTGACGGTGGAATACGCGGCGAACTGAAGACTACCACCTCACGGCCGCACTCCCCCACGTAAACCCCGATCCGAACGCTGCGAACATGACCAAGTCCCCCCGGGAGATCTTCCCTGACTGAATGCACTCGTGCAGCGCGATCGGGATCGAGCCCGCGGTCGTGTTCCCATACCTCTGGATGTTGTTGTAGACCTGGTCGTCGCGAAGCCCCAGCTGGCGTTGAACCATCTCAGAGATTCGAAGGTTGGCCTGGTGGGGGATCAGTACCTTGATGTCGGCGGTCGTGAGGCCGTTGGCCTGGAGGGCGAGCTTCACCGCATCCGGCATCTTGGTGGAGGCGTGCTTGAAGACCTCTTTCCCGTGCATTACCGGGAAGTGGAGTCCGGCATCGAGGTGCTCGTGGCTCATCCGGGGCGTGTGGGCGCAGCCGCCCAAGTCGCAGAAGAGCAGCTCGGCGTAGCGGCCGTCGGCAAAAATGTGGGTGGAAAGGACCCCGCGGCCTGAATCCTCGGTTGGACCGAGTATGACCGCCCCCGCCCCGTCCCCGAACAGCACCGAGAGATCACGACCTTTGGTCGTCAGATCCATGCCCGTGGAGTGCACTTCGGCCCCCACCAGGAGCAGGCGCTTGTACTGACCGGTCCGGATCCAGGCGTCCGCGATCGAGAGGCCGTATATGAACCCGCTGCACTGGTTCCGGACATCGAGGCACGGGATGTCCGTGATCCCGAGTTTCCTCTGGAGGTAGACCCCGCCGCCGGGGAAAAAGTAGTCCCCCGAGAGGGTGGCCAGGACGATGCAGTCCAGATCGGACGGCAGCAGACCGGCCCGATCGAGCGCGACCTTCGACGCCTCCACGGCGAGGTCCGATGTCATCTGGCCCTCCGCGGCCCAGCGCCGCTCGGTGATCCCCGTCCGGGTGCGTATCCACTCGTCCGACGTATCCATGATCGAGGCCAGCTCCTCGTTGGTCACGACGCGCTCGGGGACGTAGAAGCCGGTGCTGATGAACTCGGTCCGGGGCATGCCTCATCCTTTTCCGTTGGAGGCTATGGGCGCAGGGAGATGGGTTAGGCTACCGCGCCGGGATGCCGGGGACAAGGGCGGCGGGCTAAGTTATCGGCTCATGGACGCCTACGACGCGATTCATCGCCGGGCCTCGGTCCGGAGCTTCCGCCAGGCACCGGTCCCCCGCGACGCGCTGGAGCGGATGCTCGCCGCCGCGGTGCGCGCCCCCAACCACAAGCTGACCGAGCCGTGGCGCTTCGCGGTCGTGGCCGGAGAGAGCCTGCGACGCTACGCCGAGATCCGCCGGGCCCACCGCGCCAGAAAGTTCGACCCCGCGGACCCGGCGGGCGCCAAGGCCATCGAGAAGACCTACCGGGAGGCACTCGAGACACCCGCCTTCATCGTTGTGATGTGCGCCGTGTCGGACGACGAGGTCAGGCGGGAGGAGGACTACGCGGCGACGATGATGGCGACCCAGAACCTGCTGATCGCCGCGACTGCAGAGGGGTTGGGCACGTACCTGCGCACCGGCGGGATTATGGAGCTACCCGAGGTACGGGCGCTGGCCGGCGTGCCCAAAGGTCACCGCATCGTAGCGATCGTTTCCGTGGGGTATCCCGCCGCGACCGACGAGCCGAAGAAGCGAACCGACTCCGCCGAAAAGACCGCCTGGCTCGACTAGTTGTTGGGGGCCCCGCGGGTGATCCAGGTGCGGATGAGCGCCATCTGCGCGCTGGTCAGGAAGGGCGGGCCGTCCTCCGGCATCCGGGGCGAGATCGTGCCCTCCGTGCGCAGGATGATCATGGAATTCGCCGGGTCGTTCGGCTTGATGTAAGGCTGGGACGCTGAGGGAGGCTGGTTGACGATCCGGCTGTACGCCGAGGCCGTAAGATTGAGGCCGCCCTCCGCGGTCGCGGCGTCGTGGCAGAGGCTCTTCGCGCAACTGGTGGTGAAGATGGACTGGACGTCGGTGGCGAAGGAAACGGGCGGCAGCTGCATCACGAGCGTCGTCTGGGCGGCCTTGCCGCTCGCGGTGCCGGTGATGGTGGCCGTGCCCTCGCCCGCCACGGTCGCCGTGGTCGTGGTCCCGCTCGCGGGGCTGATCGAGGCGATGCGGCTGTTGGACGTGGTCCAGGTGAAGCTGGTCGGCGCGATCGCAGTCCCGCCCGAGTCGAACGCCGTCCCCGTGTAGACCAGCGTCCCGGTGAACGTCGTGAGCGTGTCGTTGGTGCGCGCACCGGGGCTCTGCACCGTGACGCTGGCGACCAGGCGGTTCACGGTCAGGTTCTTGCTCCCCGTCACGGTGCCGGTGGTCGCCTGGATCGCGGTCGTGCCGTTGGTCACCCCGGCGGTCGCCTTGCCGGTCGTCGCGTTCACCGTGGCGACGCCCGTGAGCGTGGACGACCAAGTGAAGGTCTGCCCGGGGATGGGGTTGGCGTTGGAGTCCGTGGCCGCGGCCGTGAAGGTCAGCGTGTCACCCGCCTTGAAGAGAGTGGTGCGCGCGCTGGACACGGTCACGACCGTCGCCACCGTGGGTGGCGGGGGAGGGGGGGCTGGCGGCTCGGTGCCGCCACCGCCGCACGCGGCCGCGAGCGCCACGCCCGCCGATGCGGCGGCGCGCTGGAGCCACCGGGACGCGGACTTCATTGAAGCTCTAAGCATTTGTGACACCTAGTCTATGGTCCGGAACGGGTCAGTCAAGAGACGTCGAACGACGAGGTGTGACCCCCGTCACGCTGCGCTGCTTGCGACCCGCGCGGGTGACCTCCCGCGCGGACAGTCCGTCCGTTATGTCCCTATTCGGGGACAGTCAAGAGGGAGGCGTCGCTCCCACTTCTACGCTCAGGAGGTCGCTCAGCGCGGCGAACAGCTCTTCCCGCGTGAACGGCTTCCGGAGGAACCGGACGCCGCCCAGGGCGAGCACCGAATCGACCATGTGCATCGTGTCGTACCCCGAAACGAGGAGGACGGGGAACGCGCCGCGCAGCTCGCGAATGCCCGCCACGACCTCCGCCACCGGCGTCCCGGGCATGACGACGTCCAGCACCGCGACGCGGAACCGGTCGGGGCGGGCGCTGAACAGCGCGCGAGCGACCGTCCCCGTGTCCGACTCCACTACCTTGAGACCGAAGCTCTCCAACAGCCGCGCCATGTTGCGCCGCACCTCGCGATCGTCGTCGGCCAACAGTACGTCGCCCTCCAGCCGCATGGTCCGCTCGGCGACCGGCGCGACGACGGCGAAGGGCACGTCGATCTCGACCGTCGTCCCCTCGCCCACCTTCGAGGAAAGACGGACCTCGCCTTCCATGCCCTCGACGACCGAGGCGACCATCGAGAGGCCCAGGCCATCGGCCCCGCGCTCGGCACCCGACGTGTAGAACGGCTCCATGACGTGCGGGAGCACGTTGGGAGGGATGCCGCGCCCGGCGTCCGCGACTGTGACGTGCGCAAACCCATCACGCGCGCTCGTCGCCGCGCTGACCTCTATCACGCCACCCTGCGGCATGGCCTCCACAGCGTTGTCAACGAGCGCGGTGAGGATCTGGACCCACGACTCACCGCTGCCGACCACAGCCGGCAGGTCAGCGGGAATGCCGACCTTCAGATGGTGCCCTTCTTCCATCCGACCGCCGACCAGATCGCGAACGCGGGGCCACACCAGAGCGAGCGTGGTCTGCTGCTCCCGCGCGCGGCCGCCGCCGGCAATACCCGCGAGCTGTTCGGCCCGCTGCCTGCTGCGCCGGACGGCGTGGTCGAGCCCACCCGGCGCCGCGCCATCGAGTGCGTGACCCAGATCGCGGTCGATGGAGAGCGCGATGGCCTCGATCGCACCCATCCTTCGCGTGAGCGCGCCGCGCAGAAGGGAGTGACGCTGAAGCTTTCGTTCCTCTGTTTCGTACCGGCTCAGGTGCCCCGCCAGCTCGGCGGCTCGGAGCCGCTCGGTTTCCAGCGCCTGCTCCAGCTCGAGCACCGGGTGCGCCGCGGCGCCGCGGAGACGGCGGGCGAGCCGCATGGACGCCAGGCCGACACCGACCACGAACGCCGCCGCCAAGCCGCCGGCAGCCGGATCGGCGAGCAGGCCGGGGATGGTTAGCAGCAGGCCGGCCACGAACCACACCGCGGCGCGGCGAGGAACTACGAAATGTGGGGCGATAGCGGCCGCGCCGATCCCTCCCGCCGCGGCGATCCACCAGCGATCCGTGAGGCACCCGGCTCCGAGCGAGCCGATGACCAGCAGACCGAGCGCCAGGGTGGCGGATTCACGCCCGCGGGCCGCCGCGACCCGGTGGCCGAGGAGCCCGGCGAAGACCAGCCCGAGATCCGCGAGGAGTGCCGGCGTCGATGCGGCCGCGCCGATGGCGGGCGCCGCGTCGCGGGCGAGCAGAGCGACGCCCGCCAGGGCGACGATGTCGCCCAGGTAGGTTGCCAGATGGGTCCGCACGAGCCGCGGCATGGGCTGGCGGAATGTGAGCCCCGCGGGACCGGAGCGGAAGCGCGGGGGGTGCGAATCCCTGGCTGGGGCCGTATCGTACTGGGCACTATGATCGAACTCCTGGTCGGCGGCGGCGCGCTCGTCTTCGGGTACCTCACTTCGAAGGACTTCGCGCGGCGGAAGCTGCGGTTCGTGGACGTGGTCCACACCAAGCCGGCGCCGTTGATCGCCGGTGCGGTCGTGGCCCTCGTGGCGGCACCGGTCGTCTGGATCCTCCCCATCGTGGGCGCCGGCACCGCTATCGCCCTCGGCGCGGGGGTCGGCCTCGGCATGAAGTCGGCGCAAAGGGATCGGCATCTCCTCGAGTAGTGCCCGCCCCGACGACGTCCAAACTCGAAGCAGCGGGTCTCCTCCTCGGTCCCGCGCTCTTTCTCGCGGTCCTGCTCCTGCCTCCGGCCGCCGGGATGAGCCTGCCCGCGCAGCGGGTCGCGGCCCTGACCTGTTGGATGGCCACTTGGTGGCTCTCGACCCCCGTCCCGCTCGAGGCCACCGCCCTCCTCCCGCTGGTCTGCCTGCCGGCGCTCGGCGTGTCAGGCTTCGACCGTGCGGCCGGCCCCTACGCCAACCCCGTCATCTTCCTGTTCATGGGCGGTTTCTTCATCGCCGCGGCGATGGAGCGATGGAACCTGCACCAGCGGGTCGCCTACGGGATCCTGCGCCTGGTCGGCACCGACGAGCGCCGCGTGGTACTCGCGTTCATGCTGGCGACCGCCTTCATAAGCATGTGGATCTCCAACACCGCGACGTCGGTCATGATGATGCCGATGGCTATCGCGGTGCTGGCGCTCGCCAAGGCGGAGGACCCCGGCGGCCCCGGCTCTCCGGCCCACCGGCATGGCGCCTTCGGAACCGCGCTCGTCCTGGGGATCGCTTACTCCGCATCCATCGGCGGAATGGCGACGCTCATCGGCACGCCGCCCAACGCGATATTCGCCGCCGCGGCCAAGCAACTCTACGGGACCACCATCGGCTTTGGGGAGTGGATGCGAGTGGGGCTGCCGATCGCCCTGGTGATGCTGCCGGCGTGCTGGTGGCTTCTGGCCGTGCGCCTGTTCCCCTGCCGGGGGCCCATCCACGGCCTGGGCGCGCGGCTGGATGCCGAGCGCGCCGGCCTGGGTCCGCTCCGCGGTGGAGAGCGGTTCACGCTCATCGTCTTCGTGACGGCCGTTGCCGCCTGGGTCCTTCGAGACCCCAAGGTGATCGGCGCGGTGACGATCCCCGGCATCGCGACCTTCGCCCCGGCGATCACCGACTCGGTGATCGCGATCGGCGCGGCGCTGGTGCTCTTCATCGTGCCCTTCGCCTGGTCGCCCCGCGGCTTCGCGCTCGACTGGCCGACCGCCTCGCGCGCCCCGTGGGGGATGCTACTTCTCTTCGGCGGCGGCCTCTCGCTCGCCGAAGCGTTCCAGTCGAGCGGCCTGTCGGAGTGGATCGGCGCGCTGCTCAGCGGGATGGCGGGCCAACCCAAGGTCATCGTCGTGGCGGTCGTGGCGACGGTGTTCGTCGCCCTCTCGGAGCTGGCGAGCAACGCGGCGGTCGCGGCGATGGCGATGCCGCTGTTGTCGGGGATCGCCCCGGCCGTCGGCCAGCCGCCGCTCCTGCTGATGCAGGTCGCGGCCCTCGCATCGTCCATCTCGTTCCTGCTCCCCGTCTCCACGCCCCCGAACACCGTCGCTTTCGCGACCGGCGAGGTCAGCGTGCGTCAGATGGCGAAGGCGGGCATCTGGCTCGACATCATGTCGATCGTGCTGCTGACAGTCGTCGGAACGTGGTTGATATAGGAAAGACGTGAAGACTCCGGAGGGAACATGACACGGTATTCGCTGCGACTCGCATTGGCCGCAACGGCGTTCTTCGGCCGTCCCGGCATCGCCCAGAACGTTGAATACACCTCTCCCGCGGGCGTCCGCTACTACGCGCAACGCGACACCGGCGCCGTCGCGCGGGCCGAGAGCCTGCTCGCGCTCGCCCCGGGCGACGTAGGACGGATCATCGAGCTGGGGATCGCACAGTCCGGGGTGCGGCAATACCGCGAGGCGATCGCGACGTACACGCGCGGCCTCGCTATCGAGCCGAACAATCCCCTGCTCTATCGCTACCGGGGCCACCGTTACATCTCGGTGCGTGAGTTCGACAGCGCGATTGCGGACCTGACCCGCGGCAACCGGCTAGACACGACCAACTACGACATCTGGTACCACCTCGGGGTCGTGCAGTTCGTGAGGGGGCAGTTCGGGTCCGCCGCAGACGCATTCGCGCACGCGCAGCGGCTCGCGCCTAATGACAACGAGCTGGCTGGCTCCACGGATTGGCTCTGGATGGCGCTCCGACGGGCAGGCCGCGCCGCCGACGCCCAGGCGGCGCTCGCGCCCATCAGCGACTCCATGCGGATCACCAGCGCGACGGCCTACTTCCAGCGGCTCAAGCTCTATCGCGGGCTGATAGGTCCCGAGCAGGTCTTCACGGCCGCCGATACCGCGGACATCGCGGTCGCGACGCTCGCCTACGGCGTAGGCAACTGGTACCTGGTGAACGGGGACACGGCGCGGGCGCGCGATTGGTTCCAACGCTCGATCGCCAGCGGCGGCTGGCCGGCCTTCGGGTTCATTGCGTCGGAAGTGGAGTTGAGACGGTTGCGCTAGAGGCCCTTCAGATTCCGGCCAGTTGTCTCAACACGTACTCCAGGATCCCGCCGTGCCGGTAGTAAAGCACTTCCTGCGGCGTGTCGATGCGCACCGTCGCCCGGAATTCCTTCACCGACCCTCCAGCGCCCCGAGCCCGAACCGTCACTTCCTTCGCGCCGTCGAGCGCCGCCGCCACGCCGGCCACGTCGTACACCTCCTCGCCCGTGAGGCCGAGCAACAGGGCACTCTCCCCCCCTCGGAACTGGAGCGGCAGGAGTCCCATGCCGACGAGGTTGCTCCGATGGATGCGCTCGTAGCTCTCGGCGATGACGACGCGGATGCCCTGGAGACGCGGCCCCTTCGCCGCCCAGTCGCGCGAGCTGCCGGCGCCGTACTCCTTCCCCGCGAGCACCACGAGCGGCACGCGCTCGGCCTGGTACTTCGCCGCGGCGTCGTAGATGGACATCGGCTCGCCGTCGGGCAGGTGGCGAGTGACGCCGCCCTCGGTGCCGGGGGCGAGCCGGTTCTTGATGCGCGGGTTGGCGAAGGTGCCGCGGACCATCACCTCGTCGTGCCCGCGGCGTGAGCCGTAGGAGTTGAAGTCCCTGGGCTGGACGCCCCTCGACATCAGGTACTTCCCCGCCGGACCGTCCTGCTTGATCGCGCCCGCCGGCGAGATGTGGTCGGTCGTGATGCTGTCGCCCAGGACAGCCAGCACGCGGGCGCCGGTGACGTCGCCCACGCCGCGCGGGGTGCGCGGCATGTCGTCGAAGTAGGGAGCGCGCTTGATGTACGTGGACGCCTCGTCCCACGCGTAGAGGTCGCCCTTGGGCACGGCGAGCGAGTTCCAGTGCTCGTCGCCGTCGAAGACGTTGGCGTAACTCTTCGTGAACATCTCCGAACGCACCGAGCGCCCGACCGTCTCCGCGACTTCTCGCGTAGACGGCCAGATGTCCTTGAGGAAGACCGGCTTCCCGTCCTGGCCGGTGCCGAGCGGCTCCTCGAGGAGGTTGATGTCCATGCGGCCGGCGAGCGCGTACGCGACGACCAGCGGCGGCGACATCAGGTAGTTGGCGCGCACCTCGCTCTGGACGCGGCCCTCGAAGTTCCGGTTGCCCGACAGCACCGACGCGACGACCAGCTCCCCTTCCCTGATGGCCGCGGACACCGGCTCGGGCAGCGGGCCGCTGTTGCCGATGCAGGTGGTGCAGCCGTAACCCACGAGATGGAACCGGAGCTGCTCCAGGTAGGTCGTGAGCCCGGCGTGCCCGAGGTAATCGCTCACCACTTTGGAACCCGGCGCGAGGCTCGTCTTCACCCACGGTTTCGTGGCGAGGCCGTGCTCGACGGCCTTTTTCGCCACCAGGCCGGCGGCGACCATCACCGAGGGGTTCGACGTGTTGGTGCAGCTCGTGATTGCCGCGATGACGATCGAGCCGTGACGCAACTCGGTCTCCACTCCCTCGAGCGCCACCCTGACGTGAGTTCGGCGCGGCGGCGCGGCGACGCCGCCCCCTTCCCCGCTGCCGCCGACCATAGCGCCGCCTTCATCCTCCCAGTGGTTGCGCACGCCGGACGGCGGCGCGATGGGTGAAGTGGGAGAAGTGAGGCCGGGCAGCGCGTCGAGGAACGCCTGCTTCACGCGGCTCAGCGCGACGCGGTCCTGCGGGCGCTTCGGCCCGGCCACGCTGGGCTCGACCGCGCTGAGATCGAGCGCGAGCGTGTCGCTGAACCCCGGCTCCGGTGACGTGGCCGTATGGAAGAGGCCCTGCTCCTTCAGGTAGGCCTCGATAAGCGCCACGCGCCATTCGGGCCGGCCGCTGAACCGCAGGTAACGGAGCGACTCATCGTCCACCGGGAAGAATCCGCAGGTCGCGCCGTATTCCGGCGCCATGTTCGCGATGGTCGCGCGGTCGGCGATGGGGAGCGTGGGGAGCCCGGGGCCGTAGAACTCGACGAACTTCCCGACCACGCCCTTCTTCCTGAGCATCTCGGTCACGGTGAGCACGAGGTCGGTCGCGGTCGCTCCTTCCGGGAGCTGGCCGCTCAGCCTGAAGCCGACGACCTGCGGGATGAGCATGGACATCGGCTGGCCGAGCATCGCGGCTTCGGCCTCGATCCCGCCGACGCCCCAGCCCAGCACGCCGAGGCCGTTGATCAGCGTGGTGTGCGAGTCGGTGCCGACCAGCGAGTCGGGATACGCCTGCGGGGCGTCACCCTCGGTCGTGAACACGACGCGCGCGAGGAACTCCAGGTTCACTTGGTGCACGATGCCGGTATCGGGCGGGACGACGCGGAAGTTCTGGAACGCGGTCTGGCCCCACCGGAGGAATGCGTACCGCTCCTGGTTCCGCTCGAACTCCAGCACCGCGTTCTCGGCGAACGCCTCGCGGGTGCCGAACGCGTCCACCTGAACCGAGTGGTCGATGACCAGCTCGGCGGGGAGTAGCGGGTTGATCTTCTTCGGATCGCCGCCCAAGCGCTTCATGGCATCGCGCATCGCCGCGAGGTCAACGATGGCGGGGACGCCGGTGAAATCCTGCATCAGGACGCGGGCCGGCATGAACGCGATCTCGTGCGACGGCGCCGCCTTCGGGTCCCAGCGCGCCAGGGCCTCGATGTCGTCACGCGTCACCGCGCTGCCGTCCTCGGTGCGGAGCAGGTTCTCGAGGAGGACGCGAAGCGAGAACGGGAGACGCGACACCGCGAGGCCGGACTTCTCGAGCGCGTCGAGCCGGTGGATGACGTAGCTGCGGTCGCCGACCCGGAGGGTGGCGCGACTGCCAAAGGAATTCTCCGTCATCGCGACCCTCGGGTTGTCAGAATTTAACTCCCGCTGTACTCGCGGCCAGAGCGGCGATGAGATCGAGCAGGAGGAAGAGGCCGACGCCGATGATGGCCCACTTGTGGCGCCGCCAGATCGCGACCGGCAGAGAGTCCTGCGCCGGCAGGCTACAGGCCCGGAGCGAACGATATGCGCCTTCCACCAGCGCCCGCCCGGTGTCGGACGATTGGGGCATGCACCAATATTGGTGAGGGCCGGCCCCCGGCGCTACTTTCCGGCACCTTTTTCGCACTGATTCTCTGGTGGAGGATGAGGTGTCGGCCGTCCCAGCCCAATACCGCCCGAAGATTTCGCCGACCGAGTTCATCGCCGCCCCGAGGGCCGGCCCCGACGAGCGCGTCGACGTCGGCGCGCTCTTCGTCGGCGGGGGGCCGGCCGGCCTGGCCGGCGCGATTCGCCTGGCCCAGCTCCTCGAGACCGCGCCCGAGGTGAAGGAACGGCTCGGCGAAACACCGATCGCCGTGGTCGAGAAGGGCCGCTATCCAGGCGCGCACCTGGTTTCCGGCGCCGTAGTGGATCCCATCGCCTTCAAGAAGCTCTTCCCCGACACGCCCGACTCCGAGTTCCCGTTCCGCGCGAGGGTCGCGGGGGAAGCGCTGTACTTCATGACGGAAAAGGGCACGATCAAGGCACCGATGATGCCGCCCACGATGCGCAATCACGGCAACTACGTGGCGTCCATCAGCGAGATAGCCCGCTGGCTGGGAGAGAAAGCCGAAGCCCTCGGCGTCATGATCCTGAACGAGACCGCGGCTGAGAAAGCGCTGTTAGAGGGCGACGTCGTGCGGGGCGTCCTCACCGGCGACAAGGGGCTGGGCCGCGACGGGACGCCAATGTCCAACCACGAGCCCGGCGTCGAAATGCACGCGCAGGCCACGGTGCTCAGCGAAGGGGTGACGGGCCACCTCACCATGGCCCTGATCGAACACTTCGGCCTCGCCGGCGCGAACCCGCAAGTTTACGCGCTCGGCGTGAAGGAAGTCTGGGACGTCCCAAAGCCTCTGAACCGCGTCATCCACACCCTGGGTTGGCCGCTACACGGGGACGAGTTCGGCGGCAGCTTCATCTATCCCCTGGGCGATTCGCAGGTCGCGCTCGGGCTCGTCGTCGGGCTCGACAGCGGCGATGCGTCGCTCTCCGTTCACGACCTGCTCCAGCGGTTCAAGCTCCACCCGCTGGTCGCGGGGATCATCGCGGGTGGGAAGCGCAACGAGCGCGGCTGGGGCGCGAAGACGATCGCCGAGGGCGGGTTCTACTCGATTCCGCGCCGGCTCAACGTGGCGGGAGCGCTCCTCGCCGGTGAGGCCGCGGGGCTCGTGAACGTCCCCACGCTGAAGGGCATTCACTACGCCATGTGGTCGGGCATGCTCGCGGCGGAGGCGATCTTCGAGACGCTGAAGGCCGGCCGTGAGCTTCAGGCGCCCGGCGCGCTCAACGGTTACGACGCAGCCGTCCGCCGGAGCTTCATCTGGAACGATCTCCGCCGGGTGCGCAACATGCGCCAGGCGATGAACCACGGCCTCATCCCCGGCGTGGCGCTGGCCGGCATGATGACGGTGACGATGGGCGTTTTCCCCGGCTGGCGCTTCGAGGTGAAGGGCGACGCCGAGCACCCGGTGAGCGCGGGACGACGCCAGTATCCCAAGGGCGACGGCAAGGTCACGTTCGACAAGCTGTCCAGCGTGTACGCGAGCGGCAACCGCACCCGTGACACCCAGCCCAACCACATTCGGATCCTCACGGACGTGCCACCGGAAGTCGGCGATGCCTGGATCCAGATGTGCCCCGCCGCCGTGTACGAGTGGATCCAGGGGGAATCGGGCCAGA
>JAUYOW010000015.1 GCA_030697825.1 Gemmatimonadales bacterium
TCCGTCAGCTTCTCGCCGCCCGCCGCCGTGATCGCACGCGCGATGCCGAAGTCCGCCACCACCGCGTGCCCCGCCGAGAGCAGGATGTTCTCGGGCTTGATGTCGCGGTGCACGATGTCGTGGCTGTGGGCGTAGGAGAGCGCGTCGGCCACCTCCCGGCTGATCTGGAGAGCGTCCTCGATCGGGAGCTGCTTCTCCCGCTCCAGGCGATCGCGGAGCGATTCGCCCTCGACGAAGGGCATGACGTAGAACAGGAACCCGTCGGCCTCCCCTGAGTCATGCAGCGGCAGAATGTGCGGATGATTGAGCCGGCCGGTGAGCTTGATCTCCCTCAGGAACCGCTCGACGCCTAACACCGCCGCCAGTTCAGGGTGCAGGACCTTGACCGCAACCGGGCGCTCGTGCTTCTGGTCTGTGGCGAGGTAGACCGTGGCCATCCCGCCGCGGCCGAGCTCGCGCTCGAGCGCGTAGCGGCCGGTGAGGGCGGCCGAGAGACGGGTGAGGAGGTCGGTCACGATGATGTGCCCCGGTGCAGCCGAGTATACGGCCCCCTCGCAGGCTCGACCAGTCTCCGGTCGGGCTGCGAATCCAACTCGCGACTACGGAGTGGGGCGAAGGTCGTGGAGGAACTCCCGCGGAGTCAGGATCGGAATCCCGCGGAAGGAGTTCAACGGGCGCAGGTGGCGCAGGTCGCCCGTCACGATGGCCTGCGCGGCGCCGGCGACCGCGCACTCGAGCACTCGGTTGTCCGGCTCATCATCGGTGACCACACTGAGCCGTTCACGCGGCCTGACCACGGCGGCGAGGCTCCGAATCTCCATCTCCGCTTGGCGCGCTTGGGCGGCGGTCCAGGCGAACTTGGCTCGGAGGACGCGGGTGAACTCGGCCAGGATCGGGCGCGAGACGACCAGCGTCAGCGTCCGGCTTCGGGCCAGGTGCAGAATCGTTTCGGGTGGCCCGCCGAACAGGATCGCGGAGAGATAGACGTTGGTGTCGAGGACGACCCGCCGCACTAGCGCCGAGAGCGGCGCACGTCGCCTACGACGTCCTCGATGTCGGGATCCGAACCCACCCTTGCCATGCGGGCCGAGGCCTCGCCCCAGCGCCGCAGCCGCCGCCAGCGTCGCGTTGCTGCGTAGTCGCGGAGCGCTTCCCGGACCAGCTCACTGCGGGTGCGCCGCTCTTCCTTGGCCAGCCGCTCGGCCACCTTGACGAGGTCGGCTGGTAGCGACACGGTGATGATCTTGCTCGAACGCACGCCGCAAGCTCCCGAAAGGTGACAGTAATAAAGTGTATTACACTTCCGCGTACGTCAAGGAGAGCACCCGGCGGCTGGATCTCAGTGCCGCCGCTCCGCTATCTCGAGCGCCCGCCGCGCCTCCTCCACCAGCGGCACCAGCTCCGGGTCCGGATTCGTGAACGTCGCCCGGAAGATCTCCCAGTGCCGCCGCGCCTCGTCCGCGCGGCCCTGCCGCGCCAGCAGCACGATCAGGTGCTGCCGCAGGTACGAGTGGGCGGCGCCGTATGACTGGGTGTTCGGAAACCCAAGCCGCCGGCCAGGCTGCACCAATTCGTTCAGCAGGACGGTCGCCGAGTCGAGCCGACCCAGGCGCTCATAGGCATCTCCCACAATCCAAAGGACCGCGCTCCCAATGTCCCCAACCGATGGGCGCTCCCGCAGGATGGGCCCCGTGCGTTGCACGACGCTTTGCCAGTCTCCGGCCCGCCAGGCAATGGCCGCCTCGAGCGCCGCGCGCCAGAAGCCGGACTCGACCCGGTAGTCGAGGGTGTCGGCCGTGAGGCGCGGCAACTCTGCACGCGCTGCAGCCGTGTCGCCCGCCAACGCCGCCGTGACCGCCCCCTCCCATGTCGTGTCAGGACGGGCCGGCCGTTGGATCGGCCGCCCTGCCGCAAGCGAGTGGAGGAGCCACGGTCTGGCATCGAGACCTGCCAGGACGCTGTCCGCCTCCCGTACCTCTCCGCGGACGTAGAGCAGCACCGCGCGCCAGAACGTGGCCGCGCGTGGATCCTCTTGGCGCAGTTCCCTCGCCAGGCTGTCCACCTCGCCCCACGCCGCGTCCAGGGCGGCAGCGGCCAGTGACAGGGTGAGCCGCTCGCGCTGGTTGCGCAGTGCGGGCGCGACCTGCCGCGCCTCGACTCGCCGGCCTACGGCGATCAAACCCACCATGCGGTTGTACGCGCGAATGTGCGTTTCGAAAGGCTCGAACGTGCGGATGTGGTCCAGCGTCTCGAGCACAGCCTCCGGCCCGCGCAACCTAAACAGCGTAGTCCCTCGACCGTTCCAGGCCCGCGTATCGTTGGGTCGTTCGCGCACGAGCTGGTCCGATGCCTGCATCGCGGCTCGCAGGTGCCACCGCTGACCGGCCATGAATGCCTCGAGTCGCAACCGCTCGGCGCTCGTTAGGCGATGCGGCCGCCGTGCCGCCTCATCCAGGGCTGCCCACGCCGAGTCGGGCTGACCCAGGTCCTGAAGCAGGTTGATGCCGAACAGCGCCCACGCCGAGGCGAATTCCGGATCGAGCGCCAGCGC
>JAUYOW010000016.1 GCA_030697825.1 Gemmatimonadales bacterium
GCTGCATCGGCATCTCTACGATCACCAATCCGGCGGCCGGCCTCGGCGGGAAACTGTCGCACCAGGAGGTGCTCGAGGCGGCGGACCGGGTGAAGGAAGACCTCGCGCGGCTCATCCGCGGGATCGTGCGCGCGCTATAGCGCCCGGTCCAGCCCTTTCACCGTCCCGTTCGCCGCCTCGTACGCCGCCAGCCCGTCCAGCGACGGCATGTAACCGTGCCCCTCGGCGTCAGGTCTCTTGCGCGGGAGCGGTGCACAGCTATATTGACGCATGTCAATGCAGATGGGTCGCCTGAAGTTGGCGGTGCTGGAGGAGCGGAAGCTGGGCGAGCGATGCTGCGATCCCGGCGCTCGGCCGACGGTCGGAGTCAAGGCGGCCGGCCGCCTAGCGGAGGATCTAGCCGTCCTCGGCCATCCGGTGCGTCTCCAGCTCCTGAACCTTCTCGCGCACAGCGCCGGCAAGGTCTGCGTCTGCGACCTGGAGGCCGCGGTGCCGGTGAAGCAGCCGACGGTGTCGCACCACCTGAGGCTGCTGCGGGAGGCGGGGTTGGTGGAGAGCGAGCGGCGCGGTCTCTGGGCCTATTACTACGTCAGGCGCGAGGCCCTGGACCGGCTGCGCCAGCGGATAGGCGATGGGCTATCTGAGCTGAGTTGAGTTTTTTTGATCGAGTATATCGAACAACATCAATTCATTGGAGGGTCAGATGGGCATCAAGGAAGCGGTCAAGGAGAAGTACGGCGCGGCGGCGCGACGCGTTGCCGAGGGCGAGAGCGCGTGCTGTGGTTCAACGTGCTGCGGCGGGACCGATGAGCGGTGGAACCCGATCACGTCGGACCTCTACGACGAGGGCGAGAGGGCCGGCCTGCCTGCCGAGGCGGTACTGGCTTCTCTGGGCTGCGGGAACCCCACGGCGTTAGCCGAACTGCGGGCGGGTGAGACGGTGCTGGACCTGGGCTCCGGCGGCGGCATCGACGTGCTGCTCTCGGCCCAGCGGGTCGGTCCGACCGGCAAGGCGTACGGGCTGGACATGACGGCCGAGATGCTGGAGTTCGCTCGGGAGAACCAGCTCAAGGCCGGCATCACGAATGTCGAGTTCCTCACGGGAGAGATCGAAGCGATCCCGCTTCCCGACGCGTCGGTGGACGTCATCATCTCCAACTGCGTCATCAACCTCTCGGCCGACAAGCGCCGCGTGCTGGCGGAGGCGTTCCGGGTGCTGAAGCCCGGCGGCCGCTTCGCGGTGTCGGACATCGTGGTGCGGGGCGACATGCCGGCTGAGATCCGACGCAGCGTGGAGCTGTGGATCGGGTGCGTGGCGGGGGCGCTCGAGGAGAGGGAGTACCGCTCGTTGATGGAGGAGGTGGGTTTCCGGGACGTGGGGATCGAGCCCACGCGCGTCTATCGGGCGGCGGATGCGAGGGCGTTCCTGGACGAGGCGGGTCTGGCGGACGCGGCGCTGGCCACGCAGGTGGACGAAAAGTTCATGAGCGCGTTTGTGCGGGCGGTGAAGCCTCCGGCAGGCGGCCCATGACCGGGCTGGTCCAACGGGTGCGCGCGATCGGAGCGGAGCAGTGACGGCCCCACCGGCTCCCGCCCCAGCAGCCGTAGCAAGCCGGCTGTCCACTTTGGACCGGTTCCTCACGCTCTGGATCTTCACCGCCATGGCGGTGGGGGTTGGTGCCGGCTACCTGTTTCCGGGCATCGTCCCGTTCATCAACCAGTTCAACGTCGGGACAACCTCCATCCCGATCGCCATCGGGCTCATCCTGATGATGTACCCGCCGCTGGCCAAGGTGCGCTACGAGGAGATGGGCCCCGTCTTCCGCAACACCAAGGTGCTGGGACTTTCGCTCGTCCAGAACTGGGTCATCGGCCCGATCCTGATGTTCGGCTTGGCTGTCATCTTCCTGCACGACCAGCCCGAGTACATGGTCGGCCTGATCATGGTCGGTCTCGCCCGCTGCATCGCCATGGTCATCGTCTGGAACGAGCTGGCGAAGGGCGACACCGAGTACTGCGCGGGCCTGGTCGCCGTCAACGCGATCTTCCAGGTGTTCCTCTACTCGGTCTACGCCTACGTCTTCATCACCATCCTGCCGGCCTGGTTCGGCCTCAAGGGCGTGGCGGTCAACGTCACCATCGGCGAGCTCGCCAAGAGCGTCTTCATCTACCTCGGTATCCCGTTTATCGCCGGCGTGATCACGCGGTTCTCGCTGATCGAGCTCAAGAACAAGGAGTGGTACCACACCAAGTTCATTCCGAAGATCAGCCCGATCACGCTCGTCGCGCTGCTCTTCACCATCGTGGTGTTGTTCTCGCTCCAAGGCGAGAAGATCGTGCAGCTCCCGCTGGATGTCGTGCGGATCGCCATCCCGCTGCTCATCTACTTCGTGCTGATGTTCTTCCTCTCCTTCTTCATGAGCAAGAAGGTTGGCGCAACCTACCGCCAGGCCACGGCGCTGTCCTTCACCGCGGCATCGAACAACTTCGAGCTCGCCATCGCGGTCGCGGTGGCCACCTTCGGCATCCACCATGGTGCTGCTCTCGCCGCGGTCATCGGTCCGCTCGTCGAGGTTCCGGTGCTGATCGGGCTCGTCAACGTCGCACTGTACTTCGGCCGCCGCTTCTATGGCGTCGAGGCCGCCGCCTCAGGGTGAGGCGCGGTGGTTCACCCGCATGGTATGCGTCAAGCCTCCATGCCGTACCGGTCGAGCTGTCGATCACGACGGTACCTCTTCCAGGACCGCTCCAATTCCCGCACTTCCTCGACCGATGCGATCTCAAAGCGACCCAAGGTGAGGATCAGCGCACGAACCGAGACCCTTGGCTGCGAAGCTCGGGTCGTCGTTTGGCATTTCGAGCAGTGCATCAGCGGTGGCGCGATTCCCCGCTTCGAACGAATTCCCTGAAGCATCGCGTCGAGCCGATGGCATAGCTCGATCAATTCCGGGATTGGCATCGAGGCGTTCCACTGGGCGCGAAGGGTGGCAACCATCTCCGGAAACCAGGTCCTCTGCGCGTCACGTGCTGGCATCGTGAGAAGTCACTTTCTGGAACGCATAACGGACCGCGCAAGTTAGCCGGTGCCGCCCAAGCGGCGGCGTAGGATCAAGCGGCCGTACACCGCGCCGTTGAGCCCGAGCACCAGGATGCCGAGCAGCACCTGCGCGGCCCGGGTTAGACCTTGTGGGTAGAGCACCGGCAACAGGTAGTGTTCCACAAACCCCCGGGCGTACCCCGCTTGCCCACCAAGCTCGCGGAAGTGGTTTTCTAGCGGGGTCAGCGGGCAGACCCAGCCAGCAAACTCGATGAGCGCGCCCCAAAGAACGCAAGGGACATGGATCCAGGCTACTCTCGGCCGGCGGGTGACAAGAAGTGCGCCGAACACCACGAAGCCGACGAAGGCGAGGTGCAGGAAGACAAGGCCATCTGCGAGCGACCGATAGTGCATGGCAGTTACCCTAAGGACTCTCTTTCATACCCGGGCGACAGGTTCAAGACACCTGCCGGGTCCAGGTCTTGACCGCCACGCCCCGAATCGTGGGCCTGACGAGCGGCCACGCCTTCCGCATGCTCTCGCGTCGGACGTCCACGATCGCCAACCCCGCCGCCACGATTGCCTCGGCGGTTCGGCGCGTCAGGTGACAGTTGCCCGACAGCCGTTTCCAGAACGGCTCCACCAGCTGCTGCCACCTCAGGCGTCGTGGCCGGTCCTCAGCTGCTACATGCTCAAGAAACACGAACCGCCCGCCTGGCTTAAGGACGCGATAGATCTCCGCGAGGGCGCGATCCACGCGGGGAACGGAGCATAGAACCAGCGTCCCGACGACCGCGTCGAACGCATCATTGGGCAGCGGGAGCTTCTCAAGAGACGCGTCCAGCACCTCCGCTTGATCCCAGTCGTGCGCTCGGGCCTTCTGAGAGAGCTTGCGCCGCATGTGAGCGTCGGGATCGGTCAGGACCAGACGAACAACTGCCCGAGGGTAGTGAGGAATGTTGAGGCCGGTACCTGCCCCGACCTCTAGCACGTGCCCCGCTAGGTCGCGAAGCAAGTCTGCCCGCCACTGCTGGAGGCAGGCTGCTTCGCTGGCCTGCGTGAGTCGATCGTAGACCGCCGCGATCAATCGGCCCACTTAGCATCACCTCGCTGGGCCACCTAACGGTCCGAATGAGCCGCGCGCCGCAGTGTCAGGATAGCACCCGACCGCCTGGCGCGTCGGCTCCATTCGGATGTTATACGGCCGCTCGAATGTGCCCCGCACCGACACAAACCCGCCCGAGAGTGTCACTGCTGCTAACGGGTCTTCATTTCGATTCAGCAGGCAGATGGCTCAGAACGTTAAGAATGGTTCCATTCGGATCGACTACGAAAAAGCGACGAACGCCCCATGGCTCGTCAGTGAGCGGATAGACGATCTTGAGGCCGCGTTCGACGGCACGTTTGTGCACTTGATCGACGTCTGCGACCTCGACGCTCACATCTGGCAGCAGCGTTGAACCACCGTCATCCCGCACGACGCTGATCTGGGCTGTCGGATTGCTCGGCGATACGAACGTCATGACAAACCCCATGTCCATCGCCAGCTCCAAGCCCAGGAAATCAACGTAGAACGCACGGCTTTCGGCGAGATTGTGGGACTTGATGTCCGGCACAACTCGTCTGATGCTCATCAACGGACTCCATTCTCCAAGGTCGGTTCATCAGGGCGCCGTCATTGTCGTGGTCCGCAGGTAGATCTGCTTTCGCACCATCCGGGACACCAGCACTCCTCCGGCTCGTGCGGGTAGTGTATGTGGTGATGTATACTGGTGCCAGAGGCGAAGCCCCCTCGGGCCCCGAGTGGCTTGGCAAGCGACCGACGCTACCGGGGCGGGGCGACGAAGTGGTTAAGCGGTGAGCTCCCCCGGCCGAGGCCGGGCGCAGCGGCGATAGCGCGGTGCACGAAGTCGAGTGCGTCCTCCACGGCGCGCTCGAGCGGACGGCCGAGCGCGAGCCCCGCGGCAATGGCGGCTGAAAGCGTGCAGCCCGTGCCGTGTGTTCCCTTCGTCGGCAGCCTCGGTCGCGCGAAGCGGCGAATCTCGCCGTCGAGCAGCAGGACGTCCACGACCTCATCGCCGGCCAGGTGTCCGCCCTTCACGAGCGCGGCGCGGGCCCCCATCTCCACCAGCCGCCGCGCGGCTCGCTCCATGGCCGCCACGTCGCCCACCTCGAACCCGACCAGGGTCGCCGCCTCGTCGAGGTTGGGCGTGACCAGCGCCGCCAGCGGGACGAGGCGCAGGGCTATGAGCTGCTCGGCGTCGCGCTGGAGCAGGCGGTCGCCGGAAGTGGCGATCATCACCGGATCGAGCACGTAGTTGGGGAGGCCATGACGCTCCAGCCCGGAGGCAACGGCCAGCGTCACCTCCGCCGACCCGAGCATGCCGCTCTTCACGGCCGCGGGCCGCAGGTCCTCGGCCACGGCGTCCAGCTGATCGGCCACGAGGACGACCGGCAGCGCTTCCCACGAGCGCACTCCCACGGTGTTCTGAGCCGTCACTGCGGTTACGACCGTGGTACCGAAGACCCCGAACTGGTGAAAGGTCTTGAGGTCGGCCTGGATACCGGCGCCGCCGCCGGAGTCCGAGCCGGCGATGGTGAGGGCGACGTTCATTTCGGGGTCTGGGGCCGTCGGTCGGGCGGGGGCGGGAGCTGCCGCACCGCGGCCTTGAGCCGCTGGAACTCCTGGGCGTCGCGGGTGCCGGTCGCGAGCAGCGCCTGCGACGCCGGCGTCCGGGCGATGAGCGCGTTGACCTCGGTCATGCGGTCCGCTGTCATCGGGTGCGAGGCGAAGAACGACTCCAAGGCGCTCGGCCTGCTCCGCTCGAGCGACTGCAGCGTCTCGAACATCCCGGTGAGACCGCCCGGATTGATCCCCGCTTCCGTCAGGTAGCCCACGGCGACCTCGTCAGCCTCGCGCTCCTGGTCGCGGCTGAACCGCGCGAACACCAGCTGGCCGGCGACGCTGACTCCCGCCTGCACCGCCTGGTTTGGCTGCCGGCCGAGGAGCACGCCCACGACGCCAATCCCTGTCTCAGCCGCCTGCGCGCGCCCGATCTGCTTGGCCGAGTGACGCAGCTCGACGTGTCCCATCTCGTGACCGAGTACGCCGGCCAGCTGGTCCATGCTCGCGGCGTTCTCGATGAGGGCGCGCGTGACGTAGATGTACCCGCCGGGCACCGCGAACGCGTTGACGGCATCGCTGTTGACGAGCGTAAACCGATAAACGATCTCCCGGCGCCGCGCGAAGGGCGTGAGGCGGGCGGTGATGAGGTCGAGGTCCGCCTGGATCGCCGGAACGTGGACCATCGGCATCTCGCGCTCGAGCTGAGCCGCGTAGCGCTGCCCCAGGTCGATCTCCTGCCGCACCCCGATGGCGCAGGACGCCAGGAGGGCCGCGAAGAGGGTGATCCCGCAGTATCTTGCGAGGCGCATGACCCGTAATCTGCACACCCTGATACGCGATATCCAACGGCGCAAGGCGCGCGAGCGCCGGGGTCTGGTCGTGGCCGAAGGGCTCCGCCTGGTCGGCGACGCGCTCGCCGGCGGCGCGAAGGTGGTGGCCGTGCTGGCCGCCGACGACGTGGCCGCCACGACGGCGGCGCCGGTCCTCGCCGACGCCGGCGCCCGAGGGATCGAGACGCAGGTCACCGCCCGCAAGGAGTTCGACGCCCTCGCCGACACCGAGACCCCGAGCGGCGTGCTCGCGGTGGTAGAGTGGGAGCCCGGCCGCCTCGCGGACGTCGTCGGGATGGACGTCGGGCTGCTCCGCGTGCTGGTGCTCGACGGCGTACAGGACCCGGGCAACGTCGGCACGATGATTCGTACCGCGTACGGGCTCGGCATCTGGATGACGGTAGTGCTCGACGGCACCGCGGATCCGCGGAGCGCGAAGGTGATCCGCGCCTCGATGGGGGCGGTGTTCCGGCATCCGGTGGTGGCCGGCACGTTCGCGGAATTCGACGAGCTCCGCCGCATCCTCGATCTCGCGCTGTGGGTGGCGTCCGCCGACGGCGAGCCGGTGGACCAGCTGGTGCAGGCGGCGACCGACGATATCGCCCTGGTAATCGGCAGTGAGGGGCATGGGGTGCGGGACTCCTGGCGCTCCCTGGACCACGTGCGGGTCGCGGTCCCGATGCGGGGAGGCGCCGAGTCGCTCAACGCCGGCGTCGCGGCTGGCATCCTCCTCTACGAGTTGACGCGTGCTTCTCGCTGAACCGGTGCTGATCGTCTTCACGGGCATCTTCGGATCGCTGCTCGGCAGTTTCCTCAACGTGTGCGTATACCGGCTGCCGCGCGACGAGTCCGTCATCCATCCGCGCTCCCGCTGCCCGTCGTGTCAGACGCCGATCGCCTGGTACGACAACGTGCCGGTGCTCTCGTGGCTGCTGTTGCTCGGGAAGTGCCGCCACTGCAAGGCGCGCATCGGCGCCCGCTACCCGATCGTCGAGCTCGTCGTCGCCGGCGGGTGGGCCGGCAGCATCGCCTGGCTCGGACCGACCGTGGAGGCCCTCAGCGCGGCGCTCTTGACGACGCTGCTGATCGGGATCCTGCTCACCGACGTGCAGCACATGATCATCCCGGACGAGTTCTCACTCGGAGGCCTCGGGGCGGGGATCGGTCTTTCACTGGCGCCGGACGGGCTCTCGCCGGTCCAGTCGCTGGCCGGCGCCGCGCTCGGCTTCGGACTGATGTGGGCCGCGGGGGTGGCAGGGAAGTGGTGGGCGAAGCGGGACGCGATGGGCGGCGGCGACCTCAAGATGATGGCGATGGTGGGGAGCTTTCTCGGCTGGCGAGGTGTGCTGCTCACCCTGTTCCTCGGCAGTCTCGTCGGCACCCTCGTCTTCCTGCCTTCGTTGCTCCGGCGCGAGCGCTTCCGCGAGGTCCCCTTCGGGGTGTTCCTCGCGATGGGCGGTGTAGCTGCTCTCGTGGCAGGCGACCGGCTCTCGGACTGGTACCTTCACGCGGTGGGCTGGCGATGAAACCTCGATGCGAGGGGCGGGGTAGGGTGACCCACTTATGACCGACGCACTTTCCGGCTCCACCGAAGGCTCGGGGAGCGACATCCTCGCCCGCTTCGGCAACGACCTCAACGCCGCGGCCCGCCGTGGTGACCTCGAGCCGGTGCGGTGCCGCGACGCCGAGATCGCGCGCATCATCGACATCCTGCTCCGGCAGACCAAGCACAACCCCGCGCTGGTGGGCGCGGCCGGCGTCGGCAAGACCGCGCTCGCGGAAGGGCTCGCGCAACGCATCGTCGCGGGAGACGTGCCGGCGGCGCTGCGCGACGTTCGCATCATCGCCCTGGATCACGTGGCACTCCTCGCCGGCACCATGTACCGCGGCCAGTACGAGGAGCGGGTGCGGCGGCTCATCGAGGCGGTGTCGAACGACCCCGACGTGATCCTCTTCGTGGACGAGATGCACAACCTGATCGGGCAGGGCACGGCGATGGGCGTCGCGATGGACGCGGCGAACATGCTGAAGCCTGCTTTGGTGCGCGAGGACATGCGGGTGATCGGCGCGACGACGGCGGCCGAGTACGAGCGGTGGATCAAGGGGGACCCGGCGCTCGAGCGCCGCTTCCAGCCGGTCCTGGTGCGCGAGCTTACCGGCGAGGAGGCGATGGAAGTGCTGAAGGCGCGCCGCCGGCGCCTGGAGCACCACCATGCCGTGGCGATCGCGGATGACGCGCTCCAGGCGGCGCTCGTCCTCACCGACAAGTTCGTGACCGACCGCGCCCAGCCCGACAAATCCATCGACGTGCTCGACGAGGCGTGCGCGCACGCGCAGGCTACCGCGACGCTGCCGCCCGAGCTGGAGAAGGTCGTGAACGAGCGGCGGCGCGTTGACGCGGCGATCCGCAGAAGGCTGGCTCGCGGAGAGAAGCTGGATGGGGTGACGGAGGGGCGGACGGAAGAGGACCCGATCGACGTTTTCGCGCGGGAGATCGGCCCCGCGTTGGAGCGCATCGGGGCCGAGATCGATCGGATATTCGGGAATGCGGAACGACGGAACGACGGAACGACGGAACGGAAAGACGCCGCCGCAGCGTCGGCCGGCCGGCCGGGTCGGGCCGAGCCGAAGAGCGCGGTGCCGAAGGAGACGATGATCGAGCGTCGGGATCGGCTCGACCAGGAGCTGCGGCGCGGGCTCGAGCAGCTCGGCGTCGTGGTGCGCGGCGCGGACGTGGCTCGGGCCGTGAG
>JAUYOW010000017.1 GCA_030697825.1 Gemmatimonadales bacterium
ATGGTGGGGACGAAGGATGGTGCCGGCCGGGGCGTCGGGCAAGCGCGGCGACTTCGCCTTTCGTGCCCGTGCCGGTCATACTTGGTGGCGATGAACCGCGTCCTGCTGGTACCCGACCTCGCGCTCGAACGGTGGCCCAGCATGGACCGCTACGCGGCCGAGCTGGCACGGCGACTGGACGTGGATGTCCCCCGCGAAGCCTCCACCATTCCCGGCCCGCGATACCTGGCCCGGTACGTGCGCTATCCCCGCGCGCTGGGGCGCTACCAACCTTCTCTTGTTCACGTCGCGGACCACTCGTACGCGCATTGCCTGCGCGCGTTCCCCGGCGTCCCGTCCATCGTCACGATACATGACGTCTACCCGCTGTCCGTGATCGGGCGACAGGAGAGCGGCCCGAGCGCCCTGCTGCGCGATGCGCTGTTGTGGTGGGTGCTCACCTGGGTGCGGCGTGCCTCGCACTGGATCGCCGGGAGCGAGTTCACCGCGCGCGAGGCCGTGGCGCTCCTCGGCCTGCCCAGCGATCGGGTGCACGTGGCCGGCTACGGTGTGGACGAAGCGTTCTTCAAGCAGCCGTCCGACGAGGCGATCGCCGCACGACGCCGCCACTGGCTCGGCGCCACGCCCCACGCTGACGACGCGAGGCGCGTGATCCTCCACGTCGGCAACTGCGAGCCGCGGAAGAACGTCGAGGCCGCCATCCTCGCCCTCGGCCTGCTCCGGAAGCGCGGCGCGGACGCCTTCCTCGTCCAGATCGGCGGCCGCTTCACCCCCGCGCATCACGCCGCCATCGACGCGGCCGGCGTCGAAGGCTTCGTGCGCCAGGAGCCCCAGGTGGACGAAGCAGCGCTCGTCGCGGCATACTACGCCGCCGATGCGCTCGTTCTCCCGTCCACCTACGAAGGGTTCGGTCTGCCCGCGCTCGAGGCCCAGGCGGCGGGCCTGCCCGTGGTGACCAGCGGCGCCGGCGGCCTGGCCGAGGCCGCCGGCGATGCCTCGGTGACCGTCGAGGGCGCGAACCCGCCGGCGCTCGCCGACGCGCTGGCCCTGGTTCTCACCGATCCCGCCCTGCGGGCGGGCCTGATCGAACGCGGGCGCCGGCGCGCACACTCACACACCTGGGACGCTGCCGCCGCCAAGGTGCGCGCCGCATATGACGAGACCCGCGCCGCCGTATAGCCGCGCCGGAGCGGCCGTCCTCGGCTCGCATCATGAGCTGGCGACCGCCGCCGATCTCCTCGACGCCCGCAGCTGGTCGTGGCCGCGCCGCGGCCGCTACGTCACGCGCCTCTGGCGCCTCGCGGCGGACGCGCGGGTGACCACGTATCCCATGTTCCGGGACCGCGGGAAATCGTGGGACGTGTGGCGCGCCGTGAACCACTGCCTGGAAGCGGTGCCCAAAGAGGGCGCCGTCCTCGA
>JAUYOW010000018.1 GCA_030697825.1 Gemmatimonadales bacterium
ATCCACGTGGACGAGGACCCGCTCACCTGCGTGGTCCGCGGCACGGGGCGCATCCTCGACGATCCCGAGAAGTACCGCACGGTCCTGACGACGTAGGCGGGAGATGGCCTTCCGCGCTGATCGCTACGGCACCCGGGCCGACACGGCCGTCTTCCTGGCTTGCCTGCTGCTTTCGCTGACGGCCCTGGCACTCCCCGAGGGCCTGCGCGCGCCGGTCGCCGGCGCGCTCCGCCGCACCGTCCTGCTCCCGCTGCTCACGCTCCAGCATCGCGCCGTGGAGTCCGCCGAAGGGCGGCGGCGCCTAACGAGCCTGCGCGCCGAGCGCGACTCGCTCGCGCTGGCATCGACCTTCCTGCCGGGCCTGCGCTCGGAGAACGACCGGCTGCGCGGCCTGCTCGGCTTGGGCGCCCGCCTGGGTTACGGCTTTGTGACGGCGGAAGTGCTCCACCAGTCGGGCATCACGGACGGACTCACGCTGGTGCTTTCGGCCGGCCGCGAGGAGGGCGTCGAGGCGCTCTCGCCGGTGGTGACGGCGGAAGGGCTGGTCGGGATGGTGCGGGCCGTGGACGCTCACACGAGCGTGGCGCTCGCGTGGACGCACCCGGACTTCCGTGCCAGTGCGATGGTCGAGGGGCAGCGGATCTTCGGGATCGTGGCGGCACGCCGTGGTGAGGCGGCCGGGGAGCTGATGGAGCTGCACGGCGTGCCTTACCGGGACCTCCTGAACCCGGGGACACGGGTCGTGACGTCGGGGCTGGGCGGCGTTTTCCCGCGCGGCATCCCGCTCGGCACGGTACAGGGGAAGCTTTCGGAGTCGGCGGGGTGGGAGCGCACCTACCTGCTCCGGCCCGCGGTCCACCCCGCCGAAGCCAGTCATGTGATGTTGCTCGCGCCGGCGCGCTCCGCGGACACGCTGACGGCGGCGTACGCGGCACCCGGCGCGCAGCCCGAGAGAGCCGCGCCGCTTCCCGTGCCTGCCGCTCCGCCGCGCCGGAGGCTGCGTCCGTGAGAAGCCGCGCGGCCGCCGCCCGCTTCTGGGCCGTGCTGGTCGGCCTCCTGGTCGCGCACTTCACGCTGCGGCCGCGCCTCGGCGACCCGCGGTTCGCGCCGGACTTCGTCCTTATCGCGCTGTTGTTCCTGGCGATCCGCACGCGCCCGGGCATCGGGGCGGGCGCCGGGTTCCTGGTAGGGCTGCTCACCGACGCCGTGGCGCCCACGGCCTTCGGCGCCGCCGCCTTCGCGACCACCGGCGTGGGCTATCTGGCCGGCTGGCTCAAGGCCGTCTTCTTCGCCGACAACCTGCTCATCAATGCCCTGTTCGTCTTCGTTGCCGCGTGGGCTCGGGATGTCATCGAGGTGCTGGCGGGCAACCAGCTCTCGGGCGGAGCGCTCGCCTGGCAGCTCCTGGCATTCTCGCCGCTGGCTGCGCTCACCACTTCGGCCGCGGCGTTGGTGGTCCTACTCTTCTTCCGCGGCTGGCTTCGCGGCGGCTCGTCCGCGTGAGCACCCGTCAGGCGTTCCATCCGTTCCTGCTGGTGCAGCGCGGCGACGCCGCAACGCGCGCGCTGCTCGTGGTGTTCGGCCTCCTCGCCCTGCAGTTCTTCCGCCTCCAGATCGTGCAGCACACGCAGTACGACCTGAAGTCAGAGTCCAACCGGCTGCGGCCGGTGCCGCTCGCGGCGCCTCGCGGCCTCATCCTGGACCGGCGCGGCCGGATCATCGCGGAGAACGTTCCCGGTTATTCGGTGCTGCTGCTGGCAGCCAACGAGGATTCGCTGAAGGCCATGCTGGGCCGGCTCCAGCCGCTCACGGCGCTCGACTCGGAGCAGACGCGGCGGGTCCTCTCCCGTTTCCGCTCCGCGCCCTACGAGCCGACGCTGGTAGTGAAGGACGCTCCGTTCGACCTCGTCTCGACGCTCGAGGAGCGGCGCGCGATGTTGCCTGGGCTGGTGATCCAGACGGAGCCCAAGCGCGCGTACCCCGACAGCACGGCCGTGGCGCACCTGGTCGGTTTCGTCGGCGAGGTGACCGAGCAGGAACTGGGCACGACGCAGTTCCTGAACCGCCGGCCGGGAGCGATCGTCGGGAAGGCGGGCCTGGAACGGGAGTACGAGGACTCACTGACCGGAGCGGACGGCGTGCGCTTCGTGGAGGTCGACGCGCTCGGCCGGGTGGTGCGCGACGAGGGCGCCGCATCGTTGCCGACCGTGGCCGGACACGTGGTCCGCACCACGATCGATCTCGACCTCCAACGCTACCTGGCGTCCATCTGGCCGCCGGCCCGCCGCGGCGCGATCCTGGCCATGGACCCGCGCACGGGTGCCATCCTCGCGCTCTATTCTTCTCCTCCGTACGACCCCAACGCGTTCGTGGGCGGGATCAACCGTGACGCCTGGCGCGCGCTCAACGAGGACCCCGCCCGGCCGCTGCTCAACCGCGCCATCTCGACGCGCTATCCGCCCGCCTCGACCTTCAAGCTGGCCATCGCCACGATGGCGCTGCGCCACAATCTGGTGCGGTTCGATTCGCACATGCCGCAGCCCTGCCGGGGCGGGATGCAGTTCGGCAACCGGTTCTTCAAGTGCTGGAAGAAGGAAGGGCACGGTTCGCTGACGCTCGAGCAGGCCATCGCCTCTTCGTGCGACGTCTACTTCTACCAGCTTGGCCTGCGTCTGGGCGTGGCGAACCTGGTGGATGACGGCAACCTCCTCGGCTTCCGATCGGCGACCGGCGTGGACCTCCCCGGCGAAGTGCGATCCTGGTTCCCGGCCTCGACGGCTTATTTCGACCAGCTCTACGGGCGCGGCCGATGGACGAACACGGTCGCGATCAGCCTCTTCGTCGGCCAGGGCGAGAACGCCCAGACGCTCATCAACATGGTCCGCTTCTACGCCGCACTCGCCAACGGCGGCCATGTCCCGATTCCGCACGTCGTGACGCCGCGCGGGGCCTCACCGCCGGACGTCCCGCTCGCCGACACGACGTTCCTCGGCATCAGGCGCGCGCTCATCGCCGTGGTGGAGCGGGGCACCGCCCGCGGCGCTCGGCTCGACCGCATCCAGATGGCGGGCAAGACCGGCACCGCGCAGAACCCGCACGGGCTCGACCACGGCTGGTTCATAGGATTCGCTCCCGCGGACAACCCGGCCATCGTGGTGGGCGGGATCATGGAGTTCGCCGAGCACGGGACCACCGTTGCGCCGTACGTGGCGCGAGCGATCGAGCGCTTTCTGCTCGGACCTGACTCCGGGCGCGCCGGGAGCGTCGAAACGGAGATCGTGCCATTGATCATTCCGGAGGATTCGGCGCCGCGGTCGCTGCCGATGGACTCGCTGCCGGCAGGCACGGCGCCGGCCACACCGAGACCGCGGGTCCGGCCGCGGCCGAGGACGCGATGAAGGCGATCGCGAAGCTGGACCCGCCGCTGGCGCTCGTCACGTTCGCCCTCACTGTGTTTGGCCTGGCGATCCTGTACTCGGCGGGGCAAACGGACGTGCTCACCTCGGTCGCCGGCATCTGGAAGAAACAGCTGCTCTTCCTTGGCCTCGGCGTGGCGTGCGCGGTCCTCGTCACGCGCTTTTCGCCACGGTTCCTCGAATGGGTCGCGCCCGCCTGCTACGCGGCGAGCCTGCTCGTCCTGTTCCTGACCCTCATCATCGGGACGGGCGGCACCGGGACGGCCGCCTCGTCCAGGTCGTGGATCACGATCGCCGGCGTGCGCCTCGGCCAACCGGCGGAGTTCGCCAAGCTGGCCACCATACTTATGCTCGCCCGATACCTCTCGGCCCAGCGGGCACCCGCGGCAACGATGCGTGAGCTGATTCTGCCCTGCGCGATCGCTGTCGCGCCCGCGGCGCTGGTGGCCCTCCAGCCGGACCTCGGGAGCGCGATAGTCTTCGCGGGTATCCTCTTCACCATGCTCTTCTGGGCGGGGGTGCGCCTCCCGTTCCTGGTGCTGCTCGCCTCTCCGATGCTCTCGCTCATCCTTGCCTTCTCGGCCTGGTCTTGGGGAGGATGGATCCTGCTCCTCGGCGTGCTGCTGGTGGTCTGGCGGCCGTTCGTCTGGGAAGGGCTGGCGGTGCTGGGCGCCAACCTGGCCATGGGCGTCATCGCGCTTCCGCTCTGGCAAAGGCTGGCCTCGTACCAGCAGCACCGCCTGATCTCGTTCCTCAATCCCGAGGCGGATCCGCGCGCGACCGGCTGGCACATCATCCAGTCCAAGATCGCTATCGGGAGCGGGGGGTGGCTCGGGAATGGCTTCACGCTGGGCTCCCAGAAGCGGCTCGCCTTCCTGCCGGCGCGGCACACCGACTTCATCTTCTCGGTCGTGGGTGAGGAGCTGGGCTTCATCGGAGTGATAGTGGCCCTCGCCATGTTCATGGCGCTCCTGGCGATACTGATCCGCGTCGCCCGCCGCTGCCCGGACGCGTTCGGCAGCCTCGTTGCCTTCGGGATCATGGGAGTGTTCTTCACCCACATCTTCGAGAACGTCGGCATGACCGCGAATGTGATGCCCATCACAGGTATCCCGCTGCCGTTCTTTTCGTACGGCGGGTCGTTCCTCCTGACCTGTTTTCTCGGGATCGGGCTTGCCATGCGGCTCGCACAGGAGGGGCGCGAGCTAGGCTATCGCGAGCTGTAGCAACGACTTAGCGGGAGATACTGGCGCCTTCCACGCTAGCGGCTAAGATTGAACTGTCCATTGAGGGGTCGTTGGCGGGGCTCCTCCAGCGCTCACGTACGCAACCAACCACATCGGCGTCCATGGCCTGGTTCCGCAAGGATCGGCGGCCTCGTACGTCTCAGCGCGAACGGCTGGAGATCCCGGCCGACGTCTGGGAGAAGTGCGAGGAGTGCGGGCATGTCGACGCCCGCGAGAATTTCGCCCGGTCGCTGGAGGTGTGCCCGAGCTGCGGGCACCACCGGCGTATCGAGGCGGCCGACTACGTCGCGCTCCTGACCGACGACGACAGCTGGACGCCGCTCGACGAGGCTCTCCGGTCGGTGGACGCCCTGCGGTTCGAGAACTACCGGGAACGGCTCGCGGCGGCGGTCAAGAAGGCGAGTCCGGCCGACGCCATCCACACCGGCACCGCGGTGCAGGACGGGCTGGAGATCCATCTCGCCGTTATGGACTTCAAGTTCATGGGCGGCTCGATGGGATCGGTGGTGGGCGAGAAGATCGCGCGGCTGGCTCGGCGGTCGCTCGAGGGCAAGGTCCCGCTCATCATCGTCTCGGCTTCGGGAGGCGCCCGGATGCAGGAGGGCGTGCTCTCGCTGATGCAGCTGGCGAAGACATCAGTGGTCATCGCGCAGCTCAAGGAACACGGGATCCCCTTCCTCTCGATCCTCACGAACCCTACGACGGGCGGCGTTTCGGCCTCCTACGCCATGCAGGGGGACGTGATCATCGCGGAGCCCGGAGCGGTGGTCGGTTTTGCGGGGCCGCGCGTGATCAAGCAGACGATCGGGCAGGACCTTCCCGACGGGTTCCAGACCGCGGAGTTCCTGCTCGAGCACGGGATGATCGACGCGGTGGTTCCTCGCAGCCGGCTCGCGTCGACGTGCTCCAGACTGATCCGGTTGCTTCAGGGCCATCCCGCCTCGACCGGAGAACTAGCCTCCTGACGGTTCGCACCTTCGACGACGCCTGTCGCTTCCTCTTTCCCAGAACTAGAGGTATCAAGTGGGGCATCGAGACGACCGAGGCGCTCCTGGGCGCGCTCGGGCATCCCGAGCGCCATTTCACCTCGGTCCACGTCGGCGGGACGAACGGGAAGGGCAGCACCTGCGCCATGCTGGCGTCGGTCATGCGCGCCGCCGGCTTCCGGGTAGGGCTCTACACGTCGCCGCACCTCGTGTCGTTCCGCGAGCGGGTGGTGGTGGACGGCGTCGCGATCAGCGAGTCCGCGGTTGCCGCCTGGGTGGGGCGGCTGGAGGAGGTCGCGATCGAACGTGAGGCGTCGTTCTTCGAGATAACGACTGCGGCGGCCTTCGCGGACCTCGCGGCACGCGGGGCGGAGATCGCGATCATCGAGGTAGGGCTGGGAGGCCGGCTGGATTCCACCAACGTGTTGACGCCGGTGGCGTGCGGCGTGACGCGGATCGCGCTCGAGCACACGGATTACCTGGGGCCGGACCTGGCCGGCATCGCCCGGGAGAAGGCCGGCATCGCCAAGCCCGGGGTGCCGTTCGTGACCACGGAGCCGGACGACGGGGTGGCCGCGGTGCTGGAGGCGGAGGCGAGATCGCGCGGGGCGCCGTTCGAGCGGGTGCCTGTGGCGCGTGGTGCAGGGTTTGCGCTGGGCCTGGCGGGGCCGCACCAGGTGGCCAACGCCGCCTTGGTGGTGCGCCTGGCCGAGCTGCTGCCGCCCCGGTTCGGGGTGAATGAGGCGGCAGTGCGCTCGGGTCTCCGGGACGCGCGCCTTCCGGGCCGGTTCGACCGGCGGGGCCGCTGGCTGTTCGACGTGGCCCACAACCCGGACGGGATCCGGTCTCTGGTCTCGGCGCTGCGTGTCACCAGCGTGCCTCGGCCGGTGGTGGCGGTGGTTTCCATCCTAAGGGACAAGGCGTGGCGGGAAATGCTGGAGCTGCTCGCTCCCGCAGTGGATGCGATGATGCTCACCCGCGCCCCCAGCGCGCCGGCCGACCGGGTGTGGTCGCTGGAGGAGGCCGAGGCGTGGGCGCGCTCGGCTGGGTTACCGGTGAGCGCCGAGTCGGATTTCGACCAGGCTCTCGCGCTCGCGGGGCGGGGAGCCGCGACCGCGCTCGTGACCGGGTCGTTTCACACCGTCGGCGACGCCATGGCTCGCTTGCCCGGCGTCGCGCCGCTCGGCTAGATTCCCCCGATGAAGTTCGTCGCCCTGCCGGGGTTTCGCGATGCCTTTCCCGACGTCCTCGCGTGCCGACGCCGCATCTTCGAGGCCTGGCGCCGCGTCGCGGCCCGCTACGGCTTCGAGGAATACGACGGGCCGCCGCTCGAGCCGCTCGATCTGTACACGAAGAAGAGCGGTGAGGAGATCATCGAGCAGCTCTATGCCTTCAACGACAAGGGCGGCCGGAGCGTCGCGCTGCGGCCGGAGATGACGCCTACGCTGGCGCGGATGGTGTCGGCGCGGGCGCCGCAGCTCAAGAAGCCGATCCGCTGGTTCTCGATCCCGCAGCTCTTCCGCTACGAGCGCCAGCAGCGCGGCCGGCTTCGCGAGCACTTCCAGCTCAACATGGACATCATCGGCGAGGCGGGACCTTCGGCGGACGCCGAAGTGATCGCCGCGGCGGTGGACATCATGGCGGAGCTGGGATTCGGGCCCGATGACGTGCGGGTGCGGCTCTCGGACCGCAGGGTCCTGGGCGCCGTGCTGACCGGCGAGCTGGGTGTGGCGGCGGACGAGCTGCCCGGCGTGCTTGCCGCGCTCGACAAGTACGAGCGGGCGCCGGAGGCGACGGCAAGGGCGCTCGAGGAGGCGCTGGGATCGACGGAGCGCGCTCGAGCGGTCCAGCACTTCGCTGAGTCGCTGGGCGAGCCGGGGCCCCTCCTCACATCCGCGGCGGCCACCGGCCTGAACGAGTGCATGGCGAGCCTCAGGTCCATGGGGCTGGGCGATTTCGTGGACGTGGACTTCCGCATCGTGCGGGGGTTGGCGTACTACACCGGGATCGTCTTCGAGCTGTTCGATGCGAAGCGGTCGCTCCGGGCGATCTGCGGCGGCGGGCGCTACGATGACCTGTTGAAGCAGCTGGGCGGCGTGGACCTGCCGTGTGTCGGGTTCGGCATGGGAGACGTGGTTCTGGGCGAACTGATCGCCGAGCGCGACGGGGCGCCTCAGGCCCAGGCATCGGTGGACGTGTTCGTAGTCGCGGTCGAGGACGGAGACCGGCCAGAGGCGCTCTCGCTGGCCCACGCGCTGCGAGCAAGGGACGTGCGGGTGGAGTACGCGTTGAAGCGCCAGGCGGTCGGGAAGCAGCTCGAGCTGGCCGCGGCGCGCGGCGCCCGGCATGCGATCATAGTCGGTCCGGCAGAGCGCGAAGCAGGGGAAGCGGTGGTGCGGGACCTGGTAACGAAGGTCGAATCACGGGTAAGGCTGGAAGAAATGAGAAGGGACTATGCGTTCACGCGTTGAGTGGCTGGCGGTGGTCGCGGTGCTCGCGGCGTGCCGCGTCGAAGGAGGCTCGCCTCCGGGTCAGCAGGCCGCGGGAGAGCCGGTGGATCCGCATGGCGACGGCTTCAGTTTCGAGGCGCGGCCCGACAGCGCGCCGCCGGCGGAGCATCAGGTCTTCGACCGGAAGCGCGAACAGGTCGGCCCGGGTGTGGTGAGGCTGACGCTCGGCGCGCTCGTCCGCGTGGACGGCGGGCGCGTCGCGGCGCGCACGGCGATGCAGGCGATAGCCGACGAGGCGCGACGCCAGGACTCTACCGTCGCGGCGATCCGGGTCCTGGCGTACATCCCTCCGACGCCCGGCGGACCGCGGGGCGCCTCGCTACAGCCGCTGGGCTATCTGGACTGGGTGCCGCCCGCCGGATGGGACGCGCTCACGCCCGGGAGCGCCAGGGGGTTCCATCGGTACAACGTGGTTTTCCTGGCAGACTTCCCGGGGCACCAGACGCCGAGGCAGCCTTGAGCGACGGCGGCGGCATCACGCCGAGGGCCAAGGACTTCAGCGCCTGGTACAACGACGCGATAATGCGCGCGGAGCTGGCCGACTATTCGCCGGTCCGCGGCTGCATGGTCATACGTCCCAACGGGTACGCGATCTGGGAGCTGATGCAGCGGGCGCTCGACGACATGTTCAAGGCGACCGGCCACCGCAACGCGTACTTCCCGCTCCTCATCCCGCAGTCGTTCCTCGCCAAGGAGGCCGAGCACGTCGAGGGCTTCGCGCCCCAGACGGCGGTGGTCACTCGCGGCGGCGGCAAGGAGCTGGACGAGCCGCTCGTCATCCGTCCGACGTCCGAGACGATCATCTACGCGATGTTCGCCAAGTGGATCCAATCGTACCGCGACCTGCCGCTGCTCATCAACCAGTGGTGCAACATCGTGCGCTGGGAGATGCGGACCCGGCTGTTCCTGCGCACCACGGAGTTCCTCTGGCAGGAGGGGCATACGGCGCACGTAGACGAGGCGGATGCCGAGCGCGAGACGCGAATGATCTTGGGGCTGTACCGGCGCTTCGCGGAGGAATGGATGGCGATGCCGGTGATCACGGGCATCAAGACGGCGAGCGAGAAGTTCGCGGGCGCGCTCCGCACTTTCGCGATCGAGGCGATGATGCAAGACAACCGGGCCCTTCAGGCCGGCACATCGCACAACCTGGGGCAGAACTTCGCGAAGGCGTTCGAGGTGAAGTTCCAGACGGCCGAAGGCGGCATGGACCACGTGTGGAACACGTCGTGGGGCGTCTCGACCCGCCTGATCGGCGCGCTCATCATGACGCACGGCGATGACGTCGGCATCATCTGCCCGCCGCGGCTCGCGCCGGTGCAGGTGGTGATAGTGCCGATCTACAAGACCGACACCGAGCGGGCGGCGGTGATGGAGGTCTCCACCAAGTCCCTGGAGATGCTGCGTGCCGCCGGCATTCGCGTCGAGCTGGATGGTCGCGAGGGATTGAAGCCCGGGGCCAAGTACTATGAGTGGGAGGGGCGTGGGGTGCCCCTTCGGCTCGAGATCGGCCCGCGTGACGTGGGGCAGGGCCAGGTCACGGCGGCGCAGCGCACCGGCGGGGAGTCGCCGATCCGCATCGTGGACCTGGTGGAGGGCGTGACGTTGCGGCTCGAGTCCATCCAGCGCGAGTTGCTCGAGAAGGCGCGCGCGTGGCGCGAGGAGCATACGCGGCGCGGCGTGACCAAGGACGAGCTGATCGCGATGATGGAAGGGGAGGGCGGCTTCGCCTACGGCGGCTTCTGCGGGAGCGGGGAGTGCGAGGCCGCGATCAAGGAGCGGACCAAGGCTACGGTCCGCGTGCTCCCGGACGAGGAGTTCCGGAGCCATCCTTCGCCGACGCGCTGCGTGTGGTGCGACGCGTCGTCCGTAGCCGAGGCGGTGTGGGCGAAGGCGTACTAGCGGTCGAGGGGGTCACCCTCCGGGAGATCGCCGGGGCCGCCGGCACCCCGGTGTACGTCTACAGCGCCGGCCGCATCCGCGAACAGTATCGTGCCTTGTCAGCCGCCCTGGCTCCGGTGCGGCACCGCATCTGCTACTCCGTCAAAGCCAACGGCAACCTGGCCATCCTCTCGCTCATGAAGTCGCTCGGCGCGGGCGTGGACATCGTCTCTTCCGGCGAGCTGGCGCGCGCGCTGACGGCGGGCTTCACCGGCGCCGACGTGGTGTTCAGCGGCGTCGGGAAGACGGCCGACGAGATGCGCGCGGCCCTCGCGGCCGGCGTAGGCATGATAAACGTGGAGTCGGAGGAGGAGCTGGCGGCCCTCGCCGCAGTGGCGCAGGGGACGGGCGCGGTAGCGAGCGTCGCGATACGGGTGAACCCCGAGGTCGCGGTGGACACCCATCCGTATACCACGACCGGCACGAGGGGGAAGAAGTTCGGCGTGCCGTTCGACGAGGCGGAGGAGCTGGCATTCCGCGCCTCGAGGACCCCGGGGCTCGCGCTGATCGGCCTCGCGATGCACATCGGCTCGGGGATCACCGACACCGCACCGTTCGTGGAAGCGATGCTCAAGGTCATGGAGGTCGTGCACGGCCTCAGGCGGCGGGGAGTCGGGTCGCTCACCACGCTCGACTTGGGCGGGGGGCTGGGCATCCGCTATCAGGAGAGCGACCGGCCGTTGGACGTGAATGCCTACGCGGACGCCGTGCTCCCACACGTCGCGACGTCGGGGCTCGGTCTGGTGGTGGAGCCGGGACGCTTCCTGGTGGGCAGCGCGGGCATTCTGGTCACGCGGGTGCTATACCGCAAGAAGTCGGGCGGACGGATGATCGCGATCGTGGATGCCGGGATGACGGACCTCATCCGGCCCAGCCACTACCAGGCGTATCACGAGATCACCGTTGACTCGGCGGACGGCAGGCCTCTCGTCGCCTACGACGTCGTGGGGCCGATCTGCGAGTCGGGGGACTTCTTCGCGCTGGACCGCGAGTTGCCGGAGCTGTCGCAAGGAGATCTCCTGCGGTTGGGTGGCGCCGGGGCGTACGGTTTCGTCATGACCTCCACCTACAACGCCCGTCCGCGCCCTCCCGAGGTGCTGGTGGACGGAGACCGCTTCGGAGTCGTCCGTGAGCGCGAGTCCCCGGAGGACCTGATGCGCGGCGAGTGCCTGGAACCCGAGTGGAGGAGCGCCGGGTGAGCGAGTCCCAGCGCATCCTCATCCTCGATTTCGGGTCGCAGTTCACCCAGCTCATCGCGCGGCGGGTGCGCGAGTCCCACGTCTTCTGCGAGATCCATCCCCCAACGCGCGGCCTCGCGTGGATCAGGGCCTACGACCCGGTCGGTGTCATCCTCTCCGGCGGGCCCAACTCGGTCTACGACGAGGGAGTCCCCACGACCGACCCGGGCGTTTTCGACCTCGGCGTGCCGGTGTTGGGCGTGTGCTACGGGATGCAGCTGATGGCGCACCTCATGGGCGGCGAGGTGAAGAACTCGGGCGAGCGCGAGTACGGGCGTGCGGAAGTCGAGATCCTCGGCAGCGAGGATCTGTTCGCCGGGTTCGGCGCGGGCTCGCGCGCGACGGTGTGGGCCTCCCACGGCGACCGCGTCGAAGTGGCGCCGGATGCCTGGACGGTGCTCGCGCGCAGCGCCAACGCGCCGGTGGCCGCGTTCCGTCATCGGGAGCGGCCCCTCTTCGGCGTGCAGTTCCACCCGGAAGTCGTGCACACCCCGCGCGGCGGCGAGATCATCCAGAACTTCCTGTTCCGGATCTGCCATGCGAGCCCGTCCTGGACCGCGGGGCACTTCGTCGAGAACGCGGTGCGCGACATTGGTGAGAAGGTGGCCGACCGGCGTGCGATCTGCGGCCTTTCGGGCGGGGTGGACTCGGCGGTGGCCGCGGCCCTGGTCTATCGCGCCATCGGCAAGCGGCTCACCTGCATCTTCGTGGACCACGGCCTGCTGCGCGGTGGCGAGCGCGAGCAGGTCGAGCGCACGTTCAAGGCCGAGTTGGGCGCCGACCTGATCGTGGTGGACGCGCGGCGGCGGTTCCTGGACAGGCTGGCCGGCGTCGAGGACCCGGAGGAGAAGCGGCGCCGCATCGGTCACACTTTCATCGACGTCTTCGAGGAAGCTGCGAAGGGGGTGGGCGGAGAGGTCGGGTTCCTCGTGCAGGGGACGCTCTACCCCGACGTCATCGAGTCGGTCTCGCCGAGGGGCGGGCCGTCGGTCACGATCAAGACGCATCACAACGTGGGCGGGCTCCGGCCCGATCTCCCGTTCGCGCTGATCGAGCCGTTGCGCGAGCTGTTCAAGGACGAAGTGCGGCAGGTGGGACGCGAGCTGGGTTTGCCCGAGGACATCGTGCGGCGGCATCCGTTTCCCGGGCCCGGCCTCGCCGTGCGCATCCTGGGCCCGGTTGACGCCGAGCGCGTGGCCGTGCTTCAGAAGGCGGACGCGATCTATCTCGAGGAGATCCGTGAGGCGGGGCTCTACGACCAGATCTGGCAGGCGTTCGCGGTACTGCTGCCGACCCGCACGGTGGGGGTGCAGGGCGACTTCCGCACCTACGGCAACGTGGTGGCGCTACGGGCGGTCACGAGCCACGACGGGATGACGGCGGACTGGTACCACTTCCCGCACGAGGTGCTGGGGCGGATCGCGACGCGGATCACGAACGAGGTGAAGGGGGTGAACCGGGTGGTGTACGACGTGAGCTCGAAGCCGCCGGCGACGATCGAGTGGGAATAGGGGAGCAGGGAGCGGGGAGCGGTACCATTCGCGCGCCTCAAGGCGTCGGCGCGCACGAAAGGAACCGCTCCCCGCTCCCCGCTCCCCTTTCTATAGTCCCTTCTCCTCGATCAGCTTCAGGAACTCCCCCGGCGTACTGATCTCCAGCAACCGCTTCGGCACATCCTCTTCCTTCGCGAACTGGGCGATCTTGCCGAGCACCGGCAGGTACTGGTTCGACACTTCCAGCGGCGGCGCGACGATCATGAAGAAAAACTGCGCCGGCTGGTCGTCGATGGCCTTGTAGTCGATTCCCTCCGCCTTCCGGCCGAAGGCGACGCGGAGCCGGTTGACGACCAGGGAACGGGCGTGCGGGATGGCGATGCCGCGGCCGATGCCCGTGGAGCCGAGGTTTTCGCGCCGCTTCAGCATCTTGAAGAGCAGGCCCTGCGACTTGTCGTCGAGTTGAAGGAGCTGGACGAGCTCCTTGAGGATGTCGTCCTTGGTCGTGCCGCCGAGCGCCAGCTTGATGGCGTCTTCGGCGAAGAATTCGCGGAGGAGCATAGGGGGAGGAAGCTAGCCGTGGGGGCCGGGGGGGGCAAACAATGCCGGCGCCGGCCTGTTGCCGCTCCGCAACGGACGGTTTAGGTTGCCCGCGTGAGGTTCCCCTACTCGACGGGACACGAGTTCCCGCTGTTCCTCGCCCCCATGGCGGGGGTTTCCGAGGCGCCGTTCCGGCTGCTATGCCGGCGATTCGGCGCGGACGTCGTGGTGTCCGAGTTCCTGTCTTCTGAGGGACTGCGCCGGAAGAACGAGCGCACCCTTGAGATGGCTTGGTTCGACGCCGAAGAGCGGCCGATAGGCATCCAGATCTTCGGCGCCGAGCCCGCGGCGATGGCGGAGGCTGCGGCGCTCGTCACCGAGATCTTCCACCCGGAGTTCGTGGACATCAACTTCGGGTGCCCGGTCAAGAAGGTGGTGAAGCGGAACGGTGGGTCGGGGTGCCTCAAGGACCTGACGCTGGTAGAGAGCATCGTTCGCGCGGTCGGGGATGCAACGCTGCTCCCCGTCACCGTCAAGATCCGCTCCGGGTGGGACGAGACGTCGCGCGACCCGGTGGGGATCGCGCTCCTCTGCCAGGACGCCGGCGCGCGCGCCCTCACGCTGCACGCCCGGACGCGCACCCAGATGTTCTCCGGTGATGCGCGGTGGGAAGAGATCGCCGCGGTCGTGGAGGCGCTCGACATCCCCGTCATCGGGAACGGCGATGTCACGACGGCGGAGGACGTGGTGCGGATGCGCGAGACCACCGGCTGCGCCGGAGTTATGATCGCGCGCGGGAGCTTCGGCAACCCCTGGATCTTCGGGCAGGCGCGGGCCCTCCTCGAGGGCCTGCCGAAGCCGCCCGACCCGAGCCCGGAGGAGCGCTTTGAGACGGCGCTGCGGCACGCGCGGCTCACGCTCGCGGTCGAAGGCGACACCCCGAAGGCGGCGGTCGAGTTCCGCAAGCACCTGGGCTGGTACACGCGCGGGCTGCCGGGCAGCGCCGAGCTGCGGGCCAAGCTCCACCAGGTGGGGTCCCTCGCGGAAGTGGAAAATCTCTTCGCGGACTATCTCGGCTGTCAGGCGGTCCTCGCCGCCGTGTGAGCGGCGCTCTCCTCTTTCTCGTCATCGGCGTTGTCGCGGGCAGCCTGCTGGGGTGGCTGGCGGCGCGCCGGGCGTTGCCCAGGCCGGGCCCGGTGCCGCGCCCGCCGGCCGACGACCTGCCCGGCGGCGACTCGCCCGAGAGCATCCCCGGCGTTCCGGCCGAGGCCTCCTTCGATCCACTGGCGTACGCCCTGGTCGAGCGGTGCGCGCTGCGCGTGGGACTCCCCTGCGCCCTCATCGTCCGCGAGCTGGACGGCGCTCCCGCGGTCATCGCGGCGGTCGCCGGCGGAATGGACGCGCGCCTGGTGGGCTTCCCGGTGGAGCTGGATTCCCCTGCGGGCCGCGCCATCACGGACGGGATCCCGGTCGTCGGGCAGGCGGGCGAGCCGGTGGTGCGCGCGTCGCGCGGGGACCGGCGGCGCGCGGTGCGCGGCGGCGTCGCGGTGCCCGTCGCCCTCGGGGCGCGGGTGCTCGGCGCGGTGGTGGCGTTCGGGGAGGCGCCGGACGGTGGGGCCGAGATGGTGCGCTCGCTGACGGAGTTGGTGGGGCGCTTCGCGCCTCGGCTGGTCCCGGCGCACGCGGTGGCGGTGGCGGAGAAGAAGGCGGTCACCGACGAGCTGACCGGGCTCCCGAACCGCCGGGCGCTGAACCAGGCGGTGGCGCGCATAGGCAGCGAGCGGGCGGCGCTGATCGTGCTCGACATCGACCACTTCAAGCAGGTGAATGACAGCCTCGGCCATCCGGCGGGCGACGCGGCGCTGCGCCACATCGCCCGGCTGCTGCGCGAGGCCGTCCGAGGCCGGGACATCGCCGCGCGGGTGGGCGGCGAGGAGTTTGCGGTCTGGCTCCCGGGCGCCGACCTCAAGCTGGGCCGCGAGGTGGCGGAACGGCTTCGCCAGCAGGTGGAAGCCGCGCCCTTCCGCCATCAAGGCCACGAGCGCCCGCTCACGATCTCCTGCGGCGTGGCCGCCTACCCGGTGCCCGTCGGTCATCCTGACAACCTGATGGCCACGGCGGACGCGGCCCTGTACCGGGCCAAGCGGGAAGGGCGGAACCGGGTGGTGGTGAGCATGGGCGAGCCGGCCTAGGCAGGCCGTCCCTACGGGTTCCGGCCCCGCACCGTTAAATTGAAAGTCGTCCCCGGGGGCGTCTTGGATTCGACGGGTGCCGTGGGGCGATTGATGCGTGCCGAGGTCCTGGGTCCTCGTAAAACCTCTGGGAAACGTTCAAATGCCAACGCTGAGTACGCGCTGGCTGCGTAAAGCTTAACCGCTTTGCGCACCTGCCCGAGATGGAGCCCGCCTGAGGCGCCGCTCGGGTATCGAAAAGTCAGGCTGGCCGAGCGTGGCGCCCTGGAGCGCGCGGCGAGATCTGAGGGGCTAGACCGATTGCAGGCTTCCCGACGGCCGGCAGGCGGCGACGGCATGAATATCGGGATACGCACGTAGACGCAGTCGCGGATCGATGCTCGGACCGGGGTTCGATTCCCCGCGCCTCCACTGCAAGACTGTTCAAGAAGAGAAGGCGTTGAATGTTGAAGAACGAAAGGCGTTGAAGGTTCGCGGGCGGCCCCCGACCCTTCAACGCCTTCTTCTCTTCAACCCTTAACGCCTTTCTCTATTCGACGTTTTTCCGTATCTTGGCCCCCGACCCCAAACCAGGACCCCGCATGACCAGCGCCGACCCGTCGCCAGCCGCGCCGAAACACACGCCCGTGGTCACGGACCTCATGCGCCTGATCCGGGCGCCGTTCGCGCCGACGGGAGTGTTCGAGGAGCAGCGCGACACCCCGACCTTCTGGATGCCGTGGCTGCTGGTCAGCATCGCCTTCGCCGCGGTGTCGGTGCTCCTCTCGCCGTTCCAGGTCCAGGCGATGAAGATCGCGGCCGAGGCCGGCGGGCGGCCGTTGCCCCCGGGTTTCGAGAAGTTCGCCCTGATCGGCGTCGCGGCGACGCCCATCGTGGTGCTGGTCATGACGCTGGTCGCGGCGGTCTTCCTCTGGCTGCCCCTGATGGCCACCGCGTCGGAGGTCCGCTTCAAGGGCCTGATGTGCGTCACGATCTTCGCCTGGCCGATAGCGATCCTTCAGCAAGTGCTCAACTACGTCGTGCTGTCGATCAGGGGCGTGGACAGCGTACAGTCCGTGCAGGACATGCAGGTCTCGCTCGGGCTCGACCTGCTGCTCTCGGCGGATGCCCAGGTTAGCACCTTCGTCCGCACGTTGCTCCAGGGCATCGGGCCGCTCCAGGTCTGGTCGGTCGTCATCGTGGCGTCCGGGCTGATGGCGCTCGAGAAGGTCTCGAGCGGGAAGGCCTGGACGGCGGCGACAGTCTCCTACCTCGCGGTGCTGGTCGTCTCGGCCGGGGTGGCGGCGATGTTCACCTAGAAGTTGAATAACGAAAGACGTTGAAGGTTGAAAAGAAAAAAGGCGTTGAAGGGTCGGAGGCGAGTGCCTCAACTCTTCAACGCCCTTTTCCCTTCAACCGTCCTAGCGCGTCCGCAAATCCACACTCGCGTACAAGTACCGGCCGTTGTACCCGAACGGTGACGCTGCGGCCCACGGGAACGTGCCGAAGTTGTTGTTGTATTCCTTCACCGTGCCGGCGCTCGGGTCCGTTGGGTCGACCAGGGTCGCCGAGCTCGGCGCATCCGGATACGTGTCGAAGATGTTCCGGACGCCGATCGCGAGGTTCATCAGGCCGAAGCGATACCCCACTTCGGCGTCGAACAGGGTCTTTGCCCCGTACGTTTCCCGGCACCGATCGTAGTATCCCGGCTGCGCGGAGGAGAACCCGCCGAAGTAGGATCCGCGGACCAGCGCCTGGAGCCGTCCCGTAGAGTATT